>JBGPWJ010000074.1:0-10607 GCA_041492115.1 Gammaproteobacteria bacterium | reverse complement strand
CAGTAGGGTAAGAAGAGTCTAGCTGGTATGCAGTACAGCAAGCTTGCTGCTACCTCATAGTGTGTTGCCACGAAATATTTTCTGACGCCCCTCAGGTATCCGGCAAGGTATCGCCCGCCCGCGAGCCGAAACCGGATCGGCACCTGTACCGCAGCGGCGCCATTGTCAGCGTCAGTACCGTGGACGTTGTCTCCTGGACCAGGCCAGCGGTAATGGCCAGCACCACAGGCTGGCAAAGCATACGGTGTGCAGACCCAGGGCCAATCCCATGGCCAACCGTAGTCCGCGATCAGATCGTTCGGGGGGATGATTCTCGAGCGCTTCCGGCGTTGGCATCCCACAGTACACAGCAATCCTGTTGCCATATTCCGTCGAGCATGTAGAATCAAAATCTTAGTCTGACAATCGGGCCGGGGAAGTGGTTGCGATTGTGCGATCTGCCGCACTGCACTGTGTCAAATGACACGCTCACAGGGAAAATTCATGGCCAATTCGCTGCACACAACTGTCTTGCCAGCGCAGCGCGTCGACGACGGTGCAGCATGAGCTATTTCACGCTCGGCTGGCTGCGTGAAGGCATGATCGTGGTGCGCACGGTGAGCGACCGCAAGGGTCAGGTACTGCTCAAGGCCGGCGCGGCACTGACCGCGCAGGATCTGTCGCGACTCGAGCAGGAGGGCGTGAAGGGTCTGGAGGTCCAGGTCCCGGCGCAAGCCGCGACTGCCTTGCCCGAACGTCTGGGCAGCGGACCGGAAACGCCGGAGCAGTTTGAACAGCGTCTGCAGCAGCGCTTCCGCCACCTCGACCAGGAACATCCGCTGGTCAAGGAACTGCTGCGTTTGTGCCGGATGCGCGAAACCTTGCATCAAGCGGAGTCGAACGGCTATGACAGTTAGCCCACGCGAACTGATTACCGGCGCAGTCGATTTGCCCTCTCTGCCGGAGGTGGTGATGCGCGCCATCGAACTGGTCAATGACCCCGAGGCCTCGGCCATCGATATCGGTCATGTGCTCAGCGAGGACTCAGCACTGACCGCGCGCCTGCTCAAGATCGTCAACAGCCCCTTCTACGGCTTCCCATCGCGCATCGACACGGTGTCGCGCGCCATCACTGTGATCGGTACCCTGGACCTGCTCGATCTGATCCTCGCCACCTCGGTGGTGAAGATGTTCTCCGGCGTGCCCAACGATCTGGTGTCCATGGACAGCTTCTGGAAACACAGTCTGTACGCCGGCGTGGTGGCGCGCCTGCTGGCGGCGCGCAGCAAACAGCCTAATGTGGAGCATTTCTTCGTCGCCGGATTGCTGCACGACCTCGGCTCGCTGGTGATCTACCGCAAACTGCCCGAACTGGCGCGCGAGGCGCTGCTGCGCGCACGCTACAACGGCATCGTGCTACAACAGGCGGAGCAGGAACTGCTGGGATTCGATCATGCCACGGTCGGCGCGGAACTGATGCGGATGTGGAAGCTGCCCGCCAGCTTGGTGGAGGCGGTCGAGTTCCATCACAACCCCAGCCAGTCGTCAAACTATCCGCTGATCACCGCCGTGGTGCATGTCGCGGATGTGGTTGCCAGTGCCATCCGCAGCGGCGCTGGCGCCAGTGAAGCCGCACCACCGCTGGACCCGGCCGCCTGGGACAAGATCGGGTTGCCGCCCCTAGCCATCGAGGCCATGCTGATCGAGGCCGATCAGCAGTTCGGCGATGCGCAGAGCATGATTCTCGACAAGCACGCGGCGTAGTTGAATCAGATTACAGGGCAACAGCATGCTGCGACCCTGCGCCATGATGGTGTGCCGTGGCTATTTCCTCAATGCGTCGCGCACCCGTTCCAAGCGGCCGCGCACATCCATTCCCAGCGCTTCCATCTCCTTGCGCTGCACCAGCCCGAGCACGGCTTGGGGATCCATGAAGCCGACATTGATCCTGCCATCGTCCTGCTCGCGCACCACCACGTTGCAGGGTAGCAACAAACCGATATCCGGTTCCATCTCGATGGCTTTGTGCGCCAGCGGTGGATTGCACGCACCGAGGATACGGTAGGGCCGCATGTCCGCGCCGAGCTTGGCCTTGAGCGTCGCCTGGACGTCGATGTCGGTGAGCACACCGAAACCTTCCTTCTTCAACTCCTCGGTGACACGCGCGACCACTGCGGCGAATTCGCCCTGCACTACGACATTAAAACCATACATGTTGCATCTCCTGATAAGCGGAATTTTTCAGACCCAATTATAAATCTTCCGGCCGTCCGTCCGGACGGGCCACACGCCGGGCGGTAGTGGATTTTTCAGCACCGGCGCCAAGTAAACAGCGGTTTTCTTTACTTCCGCAGGGTAGTCGTCTAAGGTGACGCCACCATGGACCCCAAGCTAGCAAAAGAAGTTGAAAGGCTCGCCGCTGACGCTGTAGATCTCGGTGATGAGATCGAACTGGCATCGGAAGACGACGCCACACCGGAAGTGATCGAACAAGCCCGGCGCATGATGGCCGACTTCCTCGACCAATATAACAGCCTACTCGACAAGCTGGAGCCGGACGACAAGGCCAAGGTGCAGCGCAGTATCGGCAACAAGGTCGAGCGCTTCAACAACAGCCTCAGCAAATTGCGTTAGGCCGTCCCGACTCCCTCGGGCCGCTCAATACCGCCGCACCTCAATCCGATCATCCGCACCGCGGATAATGTCACCCATCCGCAGCGGATAAACCCCGCGGCGCCGGTCTTCAAAAAACAGTTCCAGGGTCTCGCGGATCACCGGAAACGCCAGCTCTTCCCAAGGCACCTGCGCTTCCTCGCAGAGCCGCACCTCCAAGGTTTCCGCCCCGGCGCTGGCCTGGCCTTCATGCAGCCGGCCGCGGAACAGCATGTAAACTTGATTGATGTGCGGCAGATTGAACACGCCGTACAGCACCAAATCCTTGACCACGGCATTGGCCTCTTCCAGTGTCTCGCGCGCGGCCGCCGCGGGCGTGGTTTCGCCGTTCTCCATGAAACCGGCCGGCAGCGTCCACAGACCATAGCGCGGCTCGATGGCGCGCCGGCACAACAACACCCGGCCCTGCCATTCGGGGATGCAACCCGCGACGATCTTGGGATTCTGGTAATGGATGATGGCGCAGGCCGTGCACACGTAGCGTGGCAGGTTGTCGCCTTCGGGAACGCGCATCTGCACGGGCGCGCCGCACTGACTGCAAAAATTCATGATGTCCTGCCGCAATTGATAGGCCTGGATAGCCGCGAACATAACAGAAATCCGCCTGTGCCTGGAAGACGGGTGCAGCCTAAACAACGCGCGGCCCGCCAGCGACTATACTTAATCTAACCCTTGAGCTGATTGACCCCCTTTGCTGCGTGTCAAGGCGAGTCTGTTCTGCAACCCTCCAGCCCGGCAAACCAACTGTAGGAGTATCCTCCCATGCTGCATCGCATTGAAACCACCGATCCCATGACCCTGCGCACCATCGACGACCTGACCGGCAAACCCTTCCTGGTGGAAAGCGGCGCCGGTGAAGACTTGGTCATCTATTTCGAATCCGAAGAAACCCGGCGCCAATACCTGGCCATTCCTGTCGAACATCCGGCCCAAGATTACCTCATTCCGGACAACCCTCAGGAAGAGGGCATTGACGAAGGTTGAACGCGTAATATTGCGGATTTAACCCGCTGCAACAATAACACTGCCACCCTCCGGGAAGGGTGCGGGTAGAGGTGCATCTGTAGTCCTGAACATTGCACACCCACCAGCAACTCAGCACTCATGAATGCGCCCTCACCCACTGCGTCAGCCGTGCCAGATCCATCGCGCCTGACTGACGCGCCACCTCGCGTCCGCCTTTGAACAGTGCCAGCGTCGGAATGCTGCGGATCGCAAAGCGATCGGCCAAGGCCGGCTGGTCTTCGGTATTCACCTTGGCAAAACGCACCCGCGGTTCCAGGCTTGCGGCGGCCTGTGCGAACACCGGCGCCATCATGCGGCAGGGACCGCACCACGGCGCCCAGAAATCCACCACCAACGGGATATCGCTACGGCCGATGTGCGGCTCGATGGTGGCGCTGGTCAATTCGATGGGCTTTGCCGTGAACAGGGCCTGATGACATTTGCCGCACTGTCCGCCCTCACCGAGTCGGACGGCGGGCAGGCGATTGACGGCATTACAGTGCGGACAGACAACTTGCAGTGCTGCGGACATGGACGACGCTCGGGGTTTGTGTCTAGTTCCGATATGGTGTCGAACGCCGGCCGGTTCAAGGTCCGCACCAACGGAGAATCGCTGACGTTTATCAAAGCGCCGCTAATGTGGTTAAATCCACGGACGCGACTCCGCCCCTCACTGAGACACGACTTCATGAGCAGCAGACTGGCCGTGGTATTGAACGGCACCTTACAACTCGAATACCACCGCGACAAACCCCTGCCGGAAGCGCAGCGGCAGTATCTCGACCGCATGGATCATTTCATGGACAGCGGCATCGCGCTGGGCGGTGTGCAAATCGACGCGCCCGATCAGTTACAGCGTGCCCAGTTCGTGGCCAGCAGCCTGATCCAGTCCTTGCGCAACGACAACGAGTCCCTGGCCGCCGCGAGCTGCGCCTATCTCGCTACCCGCATCCCCGAGTTGCGCCAGGTCAAGGCTACCGATGTCAATGCGCAACAAAGTATCGATCTGGTATTCGACAAGGACTATGTGCCCGAGCAGACCATCAAATTCGTCAAGCCGGAAAGCTTGAAGAACAAACCCTGAGTTGCGCTAGAATGTCGCTCCGATCCGCAGCGAGCGTTGCGGAATACACCCAACCCCGGTATCAACCATGAAAGCCTGTGATCTGAAAAAAGGCGCTGTCGTGTCCATCGACGGCACCACCTACGTTGCCAAAGATATTCAGGTGAAGTCGCCGTCCTCGCGCAGCGGCAACACCTTGTACAAAGCGATGTTCCGCGATGTCGTCACCAAGCAGAAGTTCGAGCACACCTACAAGGGTGAGGACATGATTCAGGAAGTCGACTTCGCGCGCCGCCCGATCCAGATGCTCTTCAAGGAATCTGACTCCGCGACCTTCATGGACCTGGAAAGCTACGAGCAGTACACGCTGGACAGCGAGGCGCTGGAAAGCGAACTGCCTTATCTGATCGACGGCCTGCAGGGTCTGTTTGTTCTGATCGCCGACGACGCCGTGCTCGGCATCGAACTGCCCGCCAGTGTGGAAATGGAGATCGTCGAGTGCGCGCCCAGCATCAAAGGTGCCAGCGCCACCTCGCGCAGCAAACCGGCCACACTGCCCACCGGCCTGATCGTCAACGTGCCCGAGTATCTGGCGCAGGGCGAACGTATCAAGATCAACACCGCAACCGGAGAGTTCATCTCGCGCGCCTGATTCACAATATGTAGCGTGAAGTGAGCGCAGCAAACCCCGACATTTCACTGGAGTCCCCATGGAACAGATCACCATCGAACACAACCCCTCCCCCATGAAGCTCGACGCCATGGGCGTTTATGACTGGCCGATCTGGGGCAAAGAGGCCTCGACCTTTCCCTGGAGCTACGAGACCCGCGAGATCTGCTACATCCTCGAAGGCGAGGCCATCGTCACGCCCGACGGCGGCGCGCCGTTGACCATCAAGCGCCGCGACCTGGTGAATTTCTCCGCCGGCCTGAAATGCACCTGGGAAATCATCAAGCCGATCAAGAAACACTACAGCCTCGACTGATCGAACCCACTGCGGCCAGGATGGCTGGCCACCTTCATTTTCAGGACTCGCTCGACCGTACCACCCGCAGCCGGCCGGGCCTTGCCGCACATTTCCGTCACTGCCCAACCGGCACCGAGCTCGTCGAGCAAAGCGGTCACGCCCAAATTATGATCTTAGTGCTTGCTCATACGAATGAGAACGGTTATCATTTGTATAACATCCAGCAACCCTACTGAGAATGTCATGAAAACAGGCTTCACCATCCCCGCACTGCTCTGCGCACTTGCGACGCTCAGCCCTACTCTATGGGCTGAAGATGCGACCTACAGCTTGAGCATCAAAGATCATCGCTTCATCCCGGCCGAGATCACCATCCCGGCTGACACCCGCGTCAAACTGCTGGTCAAAAATCTCGACGCGAGCGCGGAAGAATTCGAGAGCTATGAACTCAATCGCGAGAAGATCGTCCCCGCCGGCCAAGAGATCGTCGTCTACATCGGGCCCGTAAAGCCGGGGCGCTATCCGTTCTTCGGCGAATTTCATCAAGACAGCGCCCAGGGCGTTGTCATCGCCAAATAATCCTTCCCAACGGTATCGAGGCCAGCCCATGTTCGCAACCACACTAATCGTCTTCCGCGAGATGCTGGAAGCCGCACTCATCATCGGCATCGTCCTGGCCGCGACCCGCGGCGCGCCGCAGCGCGGTCTGTGGGTGAGCATCGGCGTTGGCGCCGGCCTACTCGGCGCCTTGCTGGTCGCCGGCTCTGCTGATGTCATCGCCAACGCCGTCGCGGGCGTTGGGCAAGAACTGCTCAATGCCACGATATTGTTCCTGGCGGTGGGCATGCTCGGCTGGCACAACATCTGGATGAAGCGGCATGGTCGCGAACTCACCGCGCACATGAATGCGGTCGGCCGCGGCGTGCTGGAAGGCGAACGCCCGCTCTATCTGCTCGCCGTCGTGGTCGGCATCGCCGTGCTGCGTGAAGGCTCGGAAGTCGTCTTGTTCCTCTACGGCATTGCGGCGAGCACCGAGGGCGGCACCGCGTCCATGTTGAGCGGTGGATTGCTCGGACTCGCTGCGGGCGCGGCGGTTGGCTTGGCCATGTATTTCGGCCTGCTGCGCATCCCGACCCGCCATCTGTTCACCGTCACCGCTTGGTTGATTCTGCTGCTGGCCGCCGGCATGGCGGCGCAGGGCGCAGGCTATTTGGTGCAGGCCGGCATACTGCCGCCGCTCGGCACAGCGCTCTGGGATAGCTCTCAGATCCTTTCTGAACACAGCGTGTTCGGTCAGCTCCTGCACACGCTGATTGGCTATATCGCGCGGCCCGACGGCATTCAGGTCGTCTTTTATTTCTCAACGCTGTTATTGATCGGAGGTCTCATGAAGTTGTTCACCACCACCACGCGTCGCCGCCCCGCGACCAACCGCGCCACGGCGGGCGTCTTAGCCATGGCACTGGTTTCCACTGTATTATTGCTGACTGCGCCGCGTTCGGAAGCGACGCAGAAGGTCTATTCACCGTTCGTTGAGAAGGGCGAACTGGAACTCGAAGCGCGCAGCCACGTCGACGTTGACAGCGACGACAGCAAGGCCAGTGCCCGCGCCGACAAATACGAAATCGGCTACGGTGTCACCACGTGGTGGTTCAGCAGCGCCTTCCTCGAATATGAACGAGAGCCCGGTCAGCCGCTGCGTCATATTGCGACATCCTGGGAAAATATTTTTCAATTGACCGAGCCCGGCAAATACTGGTTGGATGCCGGTCTCTATCTGGAATACGAACACACCACCGACAATTCAGCGCCCAACGCGCTGGAAACCAAACTGCTGCTGGAAAAATCACTCGGCCGTTTCGTCAACACCGCCAATCTCGTCCTGGAACGCCAAGTCGGCGGTGGGGCGGGCAACGACGTCGATCTCAGCTACGCCTGGCGCACCAAGTACAGAATGCGCCCGGAATTCGAGCCGGGCATCGAACTGTATGGTGATCTGGGCACGCTCGACAATGTGCGAATGAATAACGCCCAGAAAACCCAAATGGGCCCGGTCATCGCCGGCAAATATAGCCTGGGTGGCCGCAGCCGACTTGCCTATGAAGCCGGTTATCTGTTCGGCCTTACCAGCGCCAGCCCGGATGGCAGCGTCAAATGGCTGCTCGAATACGAATATCTGTTTTAATAAATCGGATCTGTCTCCCGCCCCAGGCGCTGGCCGATCGATGCACGGCCAGGCGGCCAGGCGGCCTTTTTAAGCATTCCTCGTTCAGTCTTCGCCGGTCGCCGTAGTATGATCGGGTCCATCGCGCCCACCGAGAACCCGTCGTCATGCGACTCCCCGGCATTCAACGCGCCCTGATCGGCAAGCTCATCGGCCTGATCGATGAGCTCTACGCAGAGACCGCGGGCTTCCTCGACAAGCCGGAGGAAGCGCAGCTCTGGTACAACCGCGGCTACGCCAACGGCATTATCGCCAGCCTGGACGCGCTGGGCTATGGCGAGTTGCTCGACGAAAACATCAGCCGCGACCCTGCCGACATCATCTCCGGCTTCGAGACCTTCGACTGGGGCCAAGCCTACCGCCACGGCCGGGAAACCGGCGACCGCGAGACCCGCGAAGTGATCGGCCCCGCCCCGGGACACGGTTGATATCCGGCCAGGGCGAACCTGCCCGCGCCTATGTTAAGATTGGGACGCATCTACAACGCGCAAGCTGAAACACATGCCCAACACCAAGACCCGCACATCCAAGCCCGCGTTCGCGCCTGAAGATGCGGTCAACAACATCAACGTCATCTCCCAGGACCTGCTGCCCACGCCGGAGCAAGTGAAGCGCGCGTTGCCGCTCACGCAGCAGGCCGAACTCACCGTGCTGCAAGGCCGCGCCGTGCTGCGCCGGATTCTGGACCGGCAGGATCACCGTCTGTTGGTGGTGATCGGTCCGTGCTCCATCCACGACATCGCCGCCGCCAAAGAATACGCCGAGCGTTTATATAACCTCGCGCACGAAGTCAGCGACACCTTGTTCATCGTGATGCGCGTGTATTTCGAGAAACCGCGCACCACAGTCGGCTGGAAGGGTTTGATCAACGATCCCGACATGGACGATTCCTTCCACATCGATAAAGGCCTGGCGATGGCGCGCGAGTTATTGCTGCATCTCGCCGAACTCGGCCTGCCCACCGCCACCGAAGCGCTCGATCCGGTGACGCCGCAATATCTTTCGGATCTGGTGACCTGGACCGCGATCGGCGCGCGCACCGCGGAATCGCAGACCCACCGCGAAATGGCCAGCGGCCTGTCCACGCCGGTCGGCTTCAAGAACGGCACCGACGGCAGCCTCGGCGTCGCCATCAACGCCCTGCACTCCGCATCACGCGCGCACCATTTTCTCGGCATCAACCAGGACGGCCAATGCGCCGTGTTCCGCACCCGCGGCAATCGCTACGGCCACGTGGTGCTGCGCGGCGGTGGCGGTAAACCAAACTACGATCCGGCGTGTATCGCGCAGTGCGAAAAAGAACTGGCCGCCGGCGAACTGCCCGCCAACATCGTGGTCGATTGCAGCCATGGCAACACCAACAAGGACTACACCCTGCAACCGCAAGTGGCCGGCGATTGTGCCCAACAGATCATCGCCGGCAATCACTCCATCGTCGGCCTGATGCTGGAGAGTCATCTTCATGCAGGCAATCAGCCGATCAGCGACGATTTGTCACAGCTTAAATACGGCGTCTCCGTCACCGACCCCTGCATCGGCTGGGAAACCACCGAGACATTGCTGCGCGATCTGCGCGAGAAGCTTAAGGATGTGCTGTCGAAGCGGTAGGGCGCGTGCTGTTCGCGCGTCCCAATGAGCGACAGCGAACGATTTTGAACACGTTGTTAGGTGTTTTTTTCGATAATCAGCCCAACTAATTTATCCGAGAGCGGTGTAAAGTGATATGAGCCCACATCGCTTACTGTGCCTTCCGCACTGCTTCTCGCCAACAACCCCAAACTGACTAGACCCGTAGCCCGTTCTCCGTCGGCACTAAACCTATCTACGTTGTAAAATCCCTCCACCAGGTTCTTATTGAAGATGATCTTCTTCCCGTGGCATTCGAGCAAAAAGGTCAGTTCGCCAATCGATACTTGACTCAAAATCCGTGAGAGGACAGTCGCGTCGTGCATATCAAGAGCGCTCCGTGATGGCGTATTAAAAACAACATTTTTCAAGAGCTGTATCTTCGTGTCTTCAACAGTACTGAGGATTGATACTACAACTTCGTTAATGAGTTTGTATTGGGCATCCGAAAGCGAATCACAGAGACCTTCTACTTTCGACAGTCGATCTTCAATCTCCATGAGTGCGTCTGCAACCCTTTTTTTCTGGCGCTCATTTGCAAGGGAATTGGTAAGCACAGGCAACAGCGCAGCAACTGGTCCTCCGAGGCAAGCGGCCAGCACAGTAGTGATGGCCGAGACCGGCAGGCTACCAGTAAACTTTTCTAAGCTGGACGGGGATTTCATATTTAAAACACCTAATATTTGACATGGGCGGCAGACACCGGCTTCCCTCGGCCAATCTGAAAGAGCTGCTGTTCGAGGTGGAGTAGTTCACTTGGCTGCACTGTGTCAGCCCGCGTAAATCAGACCGGGCTATGCTGGCCACGTAGCAGTGATCCTCGTCAGGCCATTCAACTCGACGAGATTCCTGATGTCACGGCATGTCAGGTAGCTTGGCCGCCTTGACCGCCTCAGCCTGCTTGACGCGAAACTCGGCGAGCTTCTTCGCCAACGCCGCATCTTCCAACGCGAGTATCGCGACGGCGAACAGCGCAGCGTTGCCCGCACCGGCATCACCAATGGCGAAGGTCGCGACCGGAATGCCTTTCGGCATCTGCACAGTCGAGAGCAGCGAGTCCATGCCGTTG
>JBGPWJ010000038.1:0-15068 GCA_041492115.1 Gammaproteobacteria bacterium | reverse complement strand
TGCGCTTGATCGACTTCAGAAACTGTTTGGGAATGATGGCGTCGGTATCGACATTGGCGCGATCCAAGGGCGCCACCAGTCCATTCAATGTTGTAAATGCTTGCATAAGGTCAGATCTCTTTGTAACCGCAGAGGTAGCATCATCAATCAAAGGTCCGTACATCCACGAAATGCCCGGCAATTGCCGCCGCCGCCGCCATCGCCGGACTCACCAGATGCGTGCGCCCGCCCTGCCCCTGCCGGCCTTCGAAGTTTCGGTTCGAGGTCGAGGCGCAACGCTCGCCGGGTTCGAGTCGATCCGCATTCATCGCCAGACACATCGAGCAGCCCGGCTCGCGCCACTCGAAACCGGCCGCGATGAATACCTTGTCCAGACCTTCCTGCTCGGCCTGCCGCTTCACCAAGCCGGAACCCGGCACGACCATAGCGAGCTTGATACTGTCCGCGACAGTGCGACCGCGCGCCACCACCGCCGCCGCGCGCAGGTCTTCGATGCGCGCATTGGTGCAGGAACCGATGAACACCTTGTCGGGACGGATGTCGGTGATCGCCATGCCGGGTGTCAGCGCCATATAGTCGAGCGCGCGGCGCATGCTTTCGCGTTTCACCGGATCCGCCTCGGCCGCCGGATCGGGTACGCGGGCATCGATCGCCGCGACCATTTCCGGCGAAGTGCCCCAGGTGACCTGCGGCTGAATCGCAGCGGCATCGAGATCGACGACGCGGTCGAACTTGGCATCGGCATCGCTCTTGAGGTCCCGCCAAGCGGCAACCGCCTGCTCCCAGTGCGCTGCCGTTGGCGCATAGGGCCGACCTTTTATGTAGTCGATGGTGGTCTGATCCACCGCAACAAGACCGGCGCGCGCACCGGCCTCGATGGCCATGTTGCAGACTGTCATGCGCCCTTCCATCGACAACGCGCGGATGGCTTGGCCTGCGAATTCGATGGTGTAGCCGTTACCGCCGCTGGTGCCGATGCGACCGATGATGGCGAGCACGATGTCTTTTGCCGTGACGCCGGGGCCGATGTCGCCTTCGACGCGGATCAGCAGGCTTTTGGTTTTCTTCTGGATCAGGCATTGCGTGGCGAGGGCGTGCTCGACCTCGGAAGTGCCGATGCCGAAGGCCAGCGCACCGAAGGCGCCGTGCGTGGAGGTGTGCGAGTCGCCGCACACCACCGTCATGCCCGGCAGCGTCGCGCCCTGCTCCGGACCGACGATGTGCACGATGCCCTGACGCGGGTCGTCCATATGGAATTCGGTAATGCCGAACTCGGCGCAGTTCTGATCGAGGGTCTCGACCTGGATACGCGAGATCGGATCGGCGATGCCGTGCGAGCGGTCGGTGGTCGGCACATTGTGGTCGGCCACCGCGAGATTGGCGGACACGCGCCACGGCTTGCGTCCGGCCAGCCGCAAGCCCTCGAAAGCCTGCGGCGAGGTGACTTCGTGGACCAGATGCCGGTATACGTAGAGCAGCGTTGTGCCGTCGGGCTCGGCGCGCACCACATGGGCATCCCAGAGTTTGTCGTAAAGCGTTTTGGCGATCATGGCAAGTTTTCAAAGCCCTGCTGCTCAGCTCCCTCGCCCCGCAAAGCGGGGAGAGGGTTGGGGTGAGGGGCGCATGGGAACCACCCTCACCCTGGCCCTCTCCCTGAGGGAGAGGGGATTAAAGCTTTGCGGCCGGTGCTGCGCTTCCTCGTGATTGTGACTTGCAGCGAGGATAACGAAGGTTTATAAATAACTCAAATTCATATTTCTCATACTTCACATTCCCATTGGTTATGGACATCGCCACCTTGCAAGCCTTCGTCGCGGTCGCTGAGACGGCGTCGTTCTCGCGCGCCGCGGCGCGCGTGCACCTGACCCAGCCGGCCATCAGCAAGCGCATCGGCAACCTGGAACAGGCCGTCAACACCCGCCTGTTCGACCGCATTGGCCGGCGCGTGCAACTCACACCCGCCGGTCTTGTGCTGCTGGAACAGGCGCGCGCGATATTGAACGAGGTCGCTGAAGCGAAACGCCGCATCGCCAATCTGTCCGAGGAGATCGGCGGCACACTCAGCATCGGCACCAGCCATCACATCGGCCTACACCGCCTGCCGCCGGCATTGCAACGCTTCCACGACCGCTATCCTCAGGTAAAGCTCGACCTGCGCTTTCTGGATTCGGAAGCCGGCTGTCGCGCCGTGGCCCAGGGCGAGTTGGAACTCGCCATCGTCACACTGCCCACCGATCCGGCGCCGCAATTGCTCTGCACCCGCGTCTGGGACGATCCCTTGCAGATCGTGGTCGGCCCGGGTCATCCGCTCGCCGCGCGGCGCCGCATCAAGACGCGCGCACTGATCGAACACACCGCCGTACTGCCGGCGCCGGGCACCTATACGCGCGAGCTGATTCTCAACGCGCTCGGCAGCGAACGCGCCCACGTCAAGGTCGGCCTCGCAACCAATTACCTCGAAGTGCTGAAGATGCTGGTGAAGATCGGCCTGGGCTGGAGCGCCCTGCCGGAAACACTGATCGACCCGGACATGCCGATGCTGCGCGTCGAGGGCGTCCACATCCACCGCCAACTCGGCATCGTCACGCACCGCGCACGCACGCTGTCGAACGCGGCGCGGGCGATGATCGACAGCGTGCGGGCGAGCGCACAGGGATCCGGATAACTCATTGGCTGTGCCTGAGAGACAAGAGCCAGGGCAAAGTAGCTTGGGCAGAAGCTCTGATTAATTCGTCGCCGGAAAAGAAAGTCCCCTCTCCCTTCGGGAGAGGGACAGGGTGAGGGGAAAAATTCAGTGCCTTGCCTCCCCCCCACCCTAACCCCCGCCTTCGCGGGGAAGAGGGGGTTTTCAGAGATTCCTTGGTCAGAAGTGGTCATTCTCGTTAGACATATAACGTGGCACGTAATAGGCTATCCGGCAATGGTCCGCTCCTTCTGCAGCCCCGGGCCAGTCCTGGTCAACTACCAATGGCGGATCTGCTTTTGCTGGAAGGATGGAGACGCCTTCGACGTTGAAATCGTGGACTACCATTAGAGGTGCACCATGACCACCAAGCGCAAGCGTCTTGAACCGATTCACCCGGGCGAGATTCTGCTCGAGGACTTCATGAAGCCGATGGACATCAGCATAAACCGCCTCGCGCGTGATATCGCCGTGCCCCCGGGCCGCATCAGCGCCATCGTCAACGGCAAGCGCGCAATCACCGCCGACACGGCACTCCGACTCGGCAAGTACTTCAGTGTAACGCCCCAAACATGGATGGGCCTGCAGACGGAGTACGACCTGCGCATTGCGCAGCGTGCGATCGGAGATGAGGTTGCCAAGCGCGTGCAGCGACATGCGGCTTAGCGCGATCTGAACAGGCAAGCCGATTCTGCATTCTGCGCACTCATCAAAGTAAACAGCCCCCGTTTCACCTCCAGGAGGACGCCCACATGAAACGCAACGCCCAACCTCAAGTTACTTCTCCCAAACCCGCCACCGGCAGCGTCACCCTGTTGGTCGCCACCCGCAAAGGCGCCTTCATCCTGAAGGCCGACAGCACACGACGAACATGGAAAACCCGTGGCCCCTTCTTCCTCGGCCACATCGTGCACCACCTGGTGCTCGACCCACGGGACCGACGCACTCTGCTGCTGGCCGCACGCACCGGTCATCTCGGGCCAACCGTGTTCCGCTCTGCGGATATGGGCAAAACCTGGAAGGAAGCGACGCGACCACCGGCGTTCCCCAAAGCCCCCGAAGGTCAGAAAGGCCGCGTGGTCGATCACACCTTCTGGCTTACACCGGGTCATGCGAGCGAACCCGGCGTCTGGTATGCGGGCACGTCGCCGCAGGGCCTGTTTCGCTCCGACAATGCCGGCGACACCTGGAAGCCCGTGTCCGGCTTCAACGATCATCCGTTGTACACGCAGTGGACCGGCGGCGATCAGGACGGCACGCCCGATGGTCCCAAGCTGCACTCCATCCTCATCGATCCGCGCGATGCGAATCATCTGTACATCGGCCTCTCCAGCGGCGGCGTGTTTGAAAGTCATGACCGGGGCAAGGACTGGCAGCCGCTCAACGCGGGCTGCCTCGCCTTGTTCCGCCCCGATCCGTATCCGGAGTACGGCCACGATCCTCACTGCGTGCGCCTGCACCCGCTGGCGCCCGACATCCTCTATCAGCAGAACCATTGCGGCATCTATCGCATGGATCGAACCGAAGGCCGTTGGGAACGCATCGGCACGCGCATGCCAAAATCAGTGGGCGATATCGGTTTTCCGATGACACTGCATCCGCGCGACCCGGACACCGCGTGGGTGTTCCCGATGGACGGCACAGAGGTGTGGCCGCGCACCAGCCCCGGTGGCAAGCCGGCAACGTATGTGACGCGCAATGCCGGACGCACCTGGCAGCGCCAGGACAGCGGACTGCCGCAGAGTCAGGGCTGGTTCACGGTCAAGCGCCAGTCGATGAGCGCCGACGCGCATCAACCCGTAGGACTGTACTTCGGCACCACCAGCGGCGATATCTGGGCCAGCCGCAATGAGGGCGACAAATGGACCTGTATCGCGCGCCATCTGCCGCACATCTACGCCGTTGAGGCGGTCGAGCTCGCGTGATGAAAGTGCAGATTCCCCCGGCGCTGCGCTCCTACACCGATGGGCAGAGCGAAGTGCAGGCGACCGGCACGAGCCTCGCCGGCATGTTCGCCGACCTCGACCGGTGCTATCCGGGCATTCGTTTTCGCATGATCGACGAGCAGGACGCGATTCGCGGCCACATCCGCGTGTTCGTCAACGGTGATGCGGTGCGCGCGATGGATACGCCCTTGCGTGTGAAGGACGAGGTGATGATTGTGCAGGCGCTGAGCGGCGGGTAAAGGCGCAGGAGCGGAGACTCCAGCCCATGGCGCTATACGCTGCGCTATTGCGCCCTACGTTTACAATCGACTTGCCGCGAGGGCCGCGCCAAGCAGGCCGACGCGGGTGTTGATCACCACGCGTACCGGCATGTCGGCGAGCAGTGCGGCCATGCGGCCTTTGGCCAGGAAGGCTTTCATGAAGGCACCGTCGCGCAACTTGTCGAGGATCTTCGCGGCGATGCCGCCAGCGATGTAGACGCCGCCGGTGGCGAGTACGGTGAGCGCGAGGTTGCCGGCCTGCGCACCGTACAGACGCGCGAACAGATCGAGCGCGGACTGCGCCAGGCGATCGCTCTTGGCCAGCGCGGCGGCGCTGATCGCGGCGGCGGCATCGCCCTGGGCCATGGCGGCGCGCAACGCCTCGCTTTCGGGAGCGGCATGGCGCGCGCGCAGGAACTCATAGATGCGCACCAGCCCGTGACCGCAGATCAGGCGTTCACAGGATACGTGATCAAACTCGGTCAGCAGTGCGCGCAGCAACTCGATCTGCTCGACATCGGTGGGCGCGAAATCGGCATGCCCGCCTTCGGACGGCAGCACCTCGTAGAAATCGTGCGCCCAGACCAGCACGCCCTCGCCCAGGCCCGTGCCGGCGCCGAGCACCACACGCGGTCCGCAGGCGCGCGGCGCGCCCATTTGCAGCGTGACGATATCCTCTTCGCCGAGTGCTTCGATGCCATAACCCACGCCTTGAAAATCGTTGATCAGGCGCACGCGCGCAATACCAAGCTGCGTGGCAAGACTGCTGCTGTCGAAACGCCAGGGCAGATTGGTGATGCTGGCGCTCTGCCCGTCCGGCGTTTCGGTAACCGGACCGGCCACGGCGATGCAGGCGCGCTCCACACCTTGCGCGTGATCACCGGCAGCACGCAAAAATGTTTGTACCATGGGCAAGAGATTAGCGAAGGCGGCGCTGTCGTAACGCTGCTCATATAACGAGGTCACCTGCGCGCCACGGCATGCGCCGATCATAAGCAAGGTCTTGGTGCCGCCGAGATCGCCAGCGAGTACTTTCATGATGTCAGTCCTTTGGGCAGGTGTGCGGCGGCGGCGTTGTCGAGCAACCATTCGACGGCGCCCTGGGCGGCGATGCGCTGGATAGGCACGGGATTGTTGCCGGGTGGATCAAGGTGAATGTGGCGCAGCATGTCGGCCTTGTCGGTCCCCGCGACCAGGAACAGCAGACGGCGCGCGTGATTCAGCAATGGGTAGGTGATGCTGATACGCCAAGTGTGGAGTTGATCGAGATAGACGGCGGCCACCAGCCGGTGCGCATGCAGAATGCAGCTGCGCGGAAACAATGACGCGGTGTGGCCATCGGGGCCCATGCCGAGCAATATCAGATCAAAGCTCGGCACGCCCCGCGTATCGCGCGGCACCTGCGCCGCGATCAGTTGCGCATAACGCCAGGCGTCCTGACGCACTGTGGCCATGGTTACTGCAATACGGTGCACTTGCTGCGGCGGTATCGGGACATGGCGCAACAAGGCGGACGCGGCCATGCCGTAATTACTGTCGGGATGCTCGGGTGGCACGCAGCGTTCGTCGCCGAAATAGATGTGCACCCGCGACCAGTCGATGCTATCGCGAAACTCCGCCGTGGCAAACGTTTCGTAGAGACGGCGCGGCGTGTTGCCGCCGGACAGGGCAATGTGGAAGGCGCCGCGAGCGGCGTAGGCCTCGGCAGCCAGTGCGCTGATGCGCTGAGCTGCGGCGTGGCTCAAGCTATCGAGATCGGCGTGAATGCTGAACGTAACGTCCGCCATGCGAACTCCTTGTGATTATTCGTGCGGCATGCGCAGCCATTATCACTGTTCCACAGCCGGACAGGAAGGGCGCGGCATGCCGTGCCCCTACAGTGGCGTTAGCTTGGTGTGTTACGGAGGGTAGACTTATGTCCCGGAACGATACTGCGCGACGCTGGCGGTCTTTTCGCTGATGGCATCGAGCAGGTGCCTGTAGGACTTGGCGAACGAGGCGACACCTTCGGCTTCGAGTTGGCGCGTCACGGCGTCGATATCGATGCCGAGTTCGGCCAGCTCGACAAGCAGTGCGTCGGCTTGTTCCATGCCCTGTTCCAGCGTCGGCTGCGCCTTGCCGTGATCGAGGAAGGCGCGGTAGGTATCGGGCGGGACCGTGTTCACGGTATCGGCGCCGATCAGGGCATCGAGATAAAGGAGATCGCTGTATGCAGGATTCTTGGTGCCGGTGCTGGCCCACAGCAGGCGCTGCACCTGGGCACCGGCGGCGCGCAGGGTGTGGAAACGGTCGCTGTGGAAATGCGTTTTGAACTCCTGATAGGCACGCTTGGCGTTGGCGATGGCGACCTGCCCTTGCATGGCCTGTAGGCGCGCGCGTTGCTCGGGTCCGGCCTTCGCGATGCGCTGCTCAAGCAACTTGTCAACGGCGCTGTCGACCCGGCTGACGAAGAAGCTGGCCACGGAAGCGATCTGATGCACCGGTTGACCGCGGCGCAGTCGTGATTCCAACCCGAGCAGATAGGATTCGATCACCTCGATGTAACGTTCGACTGAAAACAGCAGGGTGACGTTGACATTGATTCCGGCATCGATGAGCCGCTCAACGGCCGGCAGTCCCTCCGGTGTAGCGGGCACCTTGATCATGAGATTCGGTCGGCCGATGCGCTGATGCAGACGCAGGGCCTGTTCGACCGTGGCATCGGTATCGTGCGCCAGGTCGGGTGAGACTTCGAGACTCACCATGCCGTCGGCACCCTGACTCTCGTCATACACCGGACGCAGCAGATCGGCGGCGGCGCTGATGTCGTCGATCGCCAGCGCGTAGAAGAGGCTTTCACTGTTCTGCCCCGGCTGGCGCCGTAATTCCTCCTGCAAGGCCTGGTCGTAGTCGTGACTGCCGGTGATGGCCTTTTCGAAAATGGTCGGATTGGAGGTCAAGCCCCGTAGACCGTCGTCGCGAATCATGCGCTGCAACTCGCCGCTGCTGAGCATGGCGCGCTGGATATTGTCGTACCAGATGCTCTGGCCCAGAGCGAGTGCGGCGCGTATCGGATTGATCATCGCTGTCATGGTGTAGCCCCTCAGTGGTCGGCGCCCCATTCGGAGCGGTGGCCCGGCTCTCTATACCTGATCTTAGGACATCAACAGGGAGTCGGCGTTCCCACAGCCGTTACGGCTTGGCGCTGTGGCTGTGCTATACCTTAATTACAGGAAACGTATAACTTTGACGCTTGCCGGTGGCCGCAGGACGGCGCCGGTGTGCAAAGGGTGATGCCATGTATCTGAAACATAAACCCAGTGGTGACCTGGTCGAGGTATTGAACCTCGACGCCCTGTTCGATCCTTGCCGGGGCATGATTCACGGTCGCTTCCATGCCGGGGAAGAACTTCAGGACCCGGCACCATTTGCAAAAGCGGAACTTTCGTTCCCCTCCGGCGAGAATTTGCCGCGCTGCTGGCTTGATGCGCATTACCGTGAGCGGGCCGCCTGAGCCCGATTGCGCAATGCCCAGGCGGCGCGACCTCAGGTCGTTGTACCCTGGGTAAAGGTGTGCGGACGCGGTGATTCGGCCTGTTCGGTCACAAACTGGATCGCCATCCTGACCGCCTCATTCACGGCACGGTTGATGTGAGCCCGCTCATCGGCGGTCATGTAAAACACCAGATCCACCGTATGGCGCACATAACGGGCCGGCAACTGATTCAGTGCCACGCAGGTAATATCATCGATAACATCCTGATCCGGCACACGCCCCATAACGGCAAGCTGGTCCTGCAGCGCGCTGCTGACCAGCTTTTCATAATAGTTGTGTATCGTTTCGAAACCCATCGCACATCCCCTGCTGAGCACAGTTAATAGCGGCTGACGGGGCAGCCCCTGAAGCAGTCCGGCCGGGCCCAGCTGACAGTCTGAGCAATGACCTCCACTACCGTCTGGCAACGCTGGCCCGCGTACTGCCCAGTATGACACGTCGCTCAGGACACCGGACAGCTTCGTCGGCATGCGGCTTGCTTAGTGTGCAAATGATGCTGACAGTGTGAGCCAAGTCCCGGTCGGCTGTGACTATCATCCCGGATTCCTATCCTTGATTAAGGCAATCTGGCATCCAGTCAAGACAGGTCAGTCGCCTGTCATGCGGACCGAGTAGCAGTAGCTAGTCAAATGTGGGGGTGGACCATGAATCGATTGACCGAAGACCAGCGCATGTCACGCCGTATCGGACTGAGCTTGCTGGTGTTGTGTTTATTGGTGTGCCTCAGCAGCACCGCGCGGGCCGGCTCAGATGGCTACCTGATGGATATGCAAGCGCAGTCCCTGAACCCGATCGCGCGGCACACGGCCAGCGACGGCCCGGTACTGGTCTGCGGCGGACAGAGCGGCCATCAGGGCGCCAGTCTGCGGATCCGCGGTACCGATGTCGCCGCACTCTGGCACAGTGCCTATCGCATGCTCGTGCCACGCTCGGCCCTGGCAGACACCAGTTCGCCGGAGTCTGGCGTCAGCAAACTCCCGCATAAAGGTCCTGTGTGGGGCATCAGCATCTCTCATGGCGACGCGATGGTCACTGTTCAGACCAAGTGGTAAGGACGTCGCCGCTCAAGACTTCACACGGATCGCCAACACATCACAGGGCGCTGCATGCAAGACGGCATTGGCCGTCGATCCCAGCAGCAGCGCCAGCCCATGCCGGCCGTGACTGCCCATCACGATCAGGTCGGCTTGCAGTTCCAGCGCCAGTCGCGTGATTTCATTCTTGGTGGGGCCCAGTGTCACATGTTGATCGGCATCGGCAACGCCAAGCTGTTTGACGTAATCGGCCAACCGGGCGCGGGCGCTGTCGACCAATTGCTGTTCGAGATTGAAATCCGGCCCCATCAGAAGCTCGCTGCCCGCCTCCAGCGGGATGTGCTCAACAATATGCACAAAGCTCAGCCGCGCGCCGTACAGGCGCTGCAATTCAACGGCGCGAGCCCCCAGCGTTGCGCTGCTCGTCGCGAAATCCACCGCCACCAGGATATGCGTGTACTTGTCCATCGCCGCTCCCCCTGCCTGTAAAGACCGCTCGCCGAGTTAATCGGCCCCGTTTGCCGGCACGGTCTGCGTGCCGTCTACCATGTTACTCAACGCAGCGAATTGTGCCAGTGTCAGCCGCTCCGCGCGCCAGCCCGGATCGATGTCGACGCCGCGCAACTGCCCGTCATCGAGCAATCCCTTGAAATTATTGTGCAGCGTCTTGCGGCGCTGCGCGAAAGCCTGCTTGACCACGCGACCGAACACCGCGGCATCGCGAACGTCTGCCGGCGGCGTGGCATGCGGTACCAGCCGCACCACGGCCGAATCGACCTTGGGCACCGGATTGAAGGCCTCCGGGCCGATGGTGAACAGGGGCAGCACGGCACAGCGGAACTGCACCATCACTGAGAGCCGCCCGTAATCCGCCGTGCCGGGAGCCGCCGCCAGCCGGTCAACGACTTCTTTTTGCAGCATGAAGTGCATATCGCGCAGCAGCTCCGCCTGAGACAGCAGATGGAACAGCAAGGGCGTAGAAATGTTGTAAGGCAGATTGCCGACGATACGCAGCCTCGTCCCAGCGGGAGCCAGCGTGGAAAAATCAAAGCGCAGCGCATCGGCGGCATGAATTCGCAACTCGCCCAGCCCCGCGCAGCGCCGCTGCAAGGGCTCCAGCAGATCGCGATCCAGTTCGATGACATCGAGCGCGTTGACTCGCTGCAACAAGGGAACAGTCAGTGCTCCCAGCCCCGGCCCGATTTCCACCAGTGCATCGTCGGGTCGCGGCGCAATCACGTCCACCAGATGCTGGATCACGCCCTGGTCGTGCAGGAAGTTCTGGCCGAAGCGTTTGCGGGGAATCATTACCTTAGAGCGTCTAACGAAAAGAGTTCTTGCCGCAGAGGCGCTCTTAGTGCCGGGTATTGAATACTCAGCACTCAGTGCTAATCATTCCGATACTCGACATAAGCCTCATCCCGCAAGCGCCGCAGCCAGATGTCGATCTCTTCTTCGGCTTTGCGCTTGCGGATCATTTCGCGGGCCATGTTGCGACGGAAGTCCTTGGTATCGTCGTAGGTGCGTCGCTCCAGGACCTGCACCAGATGCCAACCGAACTGGGTGCGGAACGGGGCGCCGAGCTTGCCCGGCGCCAGACCGGTCAAGACTTCTTCAAACTGAGGGTCGAGGTCGCCGGGATTGATCCAGCCGAGATCGCCACCCTTGGCAGCGGATACGGCATCGTCGGAATGCGCGCGTGCCAGAGCCGCGAAATCGTCGCCGCCTTCGAGGCGCTGCTGCAGCTGTTCAAGGCGCGCCTTGGCATCGTCGTCGCTGACCAGGTCATTGGTGCGGATCAGGATGTGACGCGCGTGGGTTTGCATCACGCTGTGTTTGTCCATGCCGCGATGGTCGATCAGCTTGATGATGTGAAATCCGCTCGGGCTGCGCACCAGATCGCTGACCTCGCCGGACTTCATGTGCGTGACCACATCCACGAACATGCTGGGGATCTGCGCTACGCTGCGCCAACCCAGGTCGCCGCCTTCCAGCGCCTGCTGGGCATCGGACACGGACACCGCCATTTTCTGAAAGTCGGCGCCGCCGCGTAATTCGTCCAGCACCCGCTGCGCCTTGCTGTGCGCCGCCTCGACCTTGTCCGTCGAGGCGCCTTCCGGCACCGCGATCAGAATGTGGGCAAGGTGATATTCATCACCGACGCCGCCCTGCAGCTTGGCATTGGCCAGAAAGTTGTCGACCTCCTGATCGGATACCGTCACCAGATTGTTGACCTGACGCTGCTGCAGCTGCGCGATGATCATCTGGTCGCGGATGTTATCGCGGAAGTGGGCGAAGTTGAAACCTTCACGCTCCAAGGCAACGCGGAAATCACCAAGTGACATCTTGTTCTGCTGCGCGATGTTGCTGAGCGCGACATTCAATTTTTCTTCATCGATGCGGATGCCGGTGCGCTCCGCGTACTGCAATTGCAGACGCATCATGATCAGACGTTCGAGCACCTGTTTGCGCAACACATCGTCAGGCGGCAACTGGCCATCCTGCTGATGCAATTGTCGCTTGACAGTATCGAGCATTTCGTCCAGTTCGCTCTGCAGGATCACGGCGTCATCGACCAGCGCGACGATGTGGTCGATTGCAGCAGCATCGCCGGCCGGCGCATCCGCAGCCCAGGCGACGCCAATGGACAGGTTCACAATCAGGCTCAGCAGCAGTGCGAAAACGAGGCGAAGAACGGGATTCATAAGGCGGGCGCGACTCAACGGTTATCCTGATAGCCTAGGATACCATGTTCCAGCAGGCCCGAGACATCCTGGCCGACGCGGGTCAGGCCCTTGAGCTCCAGCTGCACGAACACCGCGTTGTTGGTGGCACCGGAGACGTCATTGACATAGTTGCGCCAGACTACGCGCAGCGCATAGCAGCAACTCTGGTATTCGAGTCCGACGAGCTTTTCCAGATCCTTGTTGTCTCGCAGCGAACGGTTCCAACGTCCCACCACATGCCAGTTACGGCTGACTGGCATCTGGGTCGACACATCGGTCTGTTCCAGAATACCGTCGCGGAAGCGGTACCCGAAATTCACGATGCGATCCGTGGCGGGCTGGTAATGCACTTGAAACACGCTTTTGTCAGTGCGGCCGTTATCGGGATTCCAGAGCAGAGACGCACCGGTGCTCCAATTCTGATTCAGGCGCACCTGCGCATCCGCAACGATATCCGAATTGTTGCCGGTTTGCGGCGTACCGGGCGTACCGTCGGGCAGCGGCAGCGTTACGATACGATCGCGGAAATACTGGATCTGTCCCAGGCTGGCGCTGAGACGCTGCTGGCCACTGGCGTCTTCGAGGAAGCGGGTGGTCAGGGCCAGTGTCAACTGGTTGGCATCGCCCATGCGGTCCGCGCCGCTGAAACGGTTGGTACGAAACAATTGCTCGAGGCTGAAGTCGAGTTCGGTGGTGTCGAACACCTTCAGATCGTTCTGATCGCGGTACGGTACGTAGAGATAATAGAGACGCGGTTCCAGCGTCTGCGTGAGCGCGGCGCCATGCCAGTTGAATGGGCGCTCGAAAAATAATCCGCCATCGAGGCTGAAGATCGGCGTAGTGCGCGTGGGCGTTTGGTCAGCGCCGGACGCAAGATTGTCCAGCATATAACGGGTGTGACGCAGGGCCAGCGTCGGCGTCAGTTCATAGACGCCGCCGCCCATGGGCAGACTGACTTCCGGCGTCAGATCGAGACGTGACCCGGTCACCGCGCCGCCGCCGATTTCAAAACGGTCAAATGCACTCAGCACACGGTAACTCAGTCCCAGCGGGTGAGACGGCAACTCCGCATTCAGCCGCAGTTGCGGCAGGCGCTGGTAGGTGTCTTGGCCATTCAGTACCTGAAAATCCTGCACCAGTGTATGCAGCGACCAGAAATCGCCATGATAGCCGGCGTCGATGCTGCGATTCAGATACGCCGTGCTCGAGGTGCTGAGACTGTCGCCGAGGTCCGTGAAATAGTTGTCGTCTGACACCGTATTGAGATCGACAGACGAGGTCCAGCGCGGCGCGAACACGCCATCTTCCCGATAGGAGAACAGGCTGCGGTCCTTGCCGTTGAGTTTATCATTGGGCAGGAACTCGACAGCCGTCTGGCCATGACTGGATGGTGTGAGATAACGGTATTCACCGATCATCTGCAACCCGCGCTTGCTGAGCAGGCGCGGTGTGATGGTGGCGTCCTGATCCGGGCGGATGTTCCAGTAATACGGAATGCTGAGGTCGAAACCTGAGGTGACCGAGGTGCCGAAACGCGGCACCAGAAAACCGGACTTGCGCCGCTCGTCGATGGGAAAACTCAGATAGGGCAGGTACAGGAACGGCACGCCTTTGAAGGCCAGCCGTGCCGCATGCGCCTCACCCTGGCCCTGGTCTTTGTGCAGCGTTACTTCGCGCGCGGTCAGCAGCCAGTCGGGGGCGCCGGGATCGCAGGTCGTGTAAGTGACGTCGGCCATGCGCATGGTGTTGAGATCGTCGAAGTGCACCGTGCTCGCGCCGCCGCGCGCGTGCCGCTGATAAAGCTTGTATTGCGCGCCTTTGACCAGACCACGATTGGATTGTAATTCCAACTCGACATGTTCGCCGGTCAGGGACATGCCGGTTTCTGAATAGTTGATATTGCCATCACCCACTACCCGGCCGGTTGTCTGATCGTAATTCAGGTTATCGGCCTGCAGGCGCTGGTCGGCACGGCGCATCAGCACATTGCCGCTCAACTCGTACCCCTGCGACGAAGTGCTGGCGGCGCGGTCCGAGGTCAGATCGATCGGCACGTTGCGATCGGGGCGCACGAGATCGGTTGGCGCGGCAAGCGGTGGCTGGCAGCACAATGACCAGTCGCTCGGGCTCGGGGCGGCGGCCCACAACAGCAACGGCGCGACGCAGCCCGCGAGCAGCAGGATAAGGGTGCAACTGTGATTGGAGTAGTTACGGAATCGCACCGGCGCCTGTTCTCATTGTCGCAACGGTCTGTAACATCGCATGGTACCGCATGCGCCACAAAATATTCGACGGGTTCCACAGCGGCGGGACTGACCCGGCGAAATATACACGATCTGCGTGCAATGTCTAGGAAACGCCAATGCATTCAAACACTGCGCAGACCGTAGCCGACCCGCGTGTCACCGCCCATTGCGAGCGTCGACAACACGCCGGCATACTGCATTCATCGCATCCAGCCGGTATCAGGACATGAGTCTCTCAACGCTCTACAGCACGCTTGCCGATCTGACCTTGATCGCGCACGTGGCGCTGGTCATGTTCGTGGTGTTCGGTCAGCTCGCGATTCTGATCGGCTGGGCGCGTGGCTGGGCTTGGACCTGTGGCTTGATGTTCAGGCTGACGCATCTGGCCAGCATTGTCGTCGTCATGCTCGAGACCTGGGTCGGTGTGACCTGTCCGCTGACAGCTCTGGAAAATCATTGGCGGCAACTGGCGGGGCAAGCCGGTTATCAGACCAGCTTCATCGGCGCCTGGCTCGACCGTTTGTTGTTCTGCAACGCACCCGATTGGCTGTTCACGACGCTTTATACTCTGTTCGCCCTGGCGGTCCTGGCAACCTTTATCCTCTACCCGCCACGGTTCCGGCATGGATAGTGCCTGT
>JBGPWJ010000078.1:0-10330 GCA_041492115.1 Gammaproteobacteria bacterium | reverse complement strand
TGGACGTTGATAGCATTACTGGTGCTGCATGCCGGCGCGGCACTGCAGCATCATTTCATCGCCCGCGATGCCACGCTGCGGCGCATGCTGGGGCGTCCCTCATGATCAGCGGAAATTATTTCGACGCTCTTATCAAGCGCAACCTACCTCGCGATACTAATGTCGCGGAGTTGGCTTGAGCAGAGGCCTTTTGATGTCGTCACAGCGCGCTGCTTCCGCAAGACGCTGGGTCGTGCTGACCCTGGCACTGACGCTGGCCGGCTGTGCGTCGGTCGGCCCGGACTATGTCCCGCCGCACGCCGCCACGCCCGTGGCATGGCATGCCGATCTGCAAGGTGGTCTGAACGCGCGCGCCACTGACCCACAGGTGCTGGCGCACTGGTGGCAGACGCTGAACGATCCGGTACTGACGCAACTCATCACCCAGGCCGGCGCCGGCAATCGTGATCTCGCGGTGGCACAGGCGAACATCCGCGCGGCCCGGGCCAGCCGCGGCATCGCGGCGGCAGTGTTCTATCCGACCCTCGACGCCAAGGCGTCCGCCAGCCGCAACCACAACAACGCGCAGAGCGGCAGTGCTGGCGCGCGTGAACTCTATACGGCGGATTTCGACGCGCAATGGGAACTCGATCTGTTCGGCGGCACGCGCCGCGCGGTGCAGGCGGCCGATGCGGATGTGCAGGCCAGCGAAGAGCAATTGCATGATGTGCTGGTCAGCCTGTTGGCCGAAGTTGCGCTGAACTATGTGGATGTGCGTTCCTTGCAGCAACGCATCGCTGTCGCGCAGCAAAATCTTGCCACGCAATCGCAGAGCAACGACATCAGCAGCTGGCGCTACCAAGCGGGCCTGGGCACAGGGCTCGATGCCGAGCAGGCCAGGTACGCGCTGGAACAGAGTCGCGCGCAGTTGCCGACACTGCGCACCGCACTGGCGCAAGCGATGAATCGACTCGCGGTCCTGACCGGCCGCCCGCCCGGCGCCGTGGCAGCACAGCTCGCCACGTCCGCGCCAGTGCCGGTGACGCCGCTGACGCTGGCCGTCGGAGTACCGGCCGATGTGCTGCGCCAGCGACCGGATGTGCGCCGCGCCGAGCGCCAGCTCGCGGCACAGACCGCGCGGGTCGGTGTGGCCAGCGCCGCGCAGTATCCGAATTTTTCCCTACTCGGCTCGATCGGTTGGGAGGCGCTGTCTGCCGGCAATCTATTCACGACGGCCGCGCGCGGCACCACGCTCGGCGCCAATCTTGCCCAACCGATCTTCAACGCCGGCCGTATCCGTCAGACGATCGCAGTGCAGAACGCCTTGCAGGAACAGGCACTGGCGACCTATGAGTCAACACTGCTCACGGCATTGCAGGATGTCGAGAACGCACTGGTCGCCTACGCGCAGGAACAGACGCGGCATGACGCGCTGCAGGCGGGCGCGGTCGCCGCCCAGAACGCGGCGACGCTGGCAATGGATCAATACACCGCAGGCTTGGTCGATTTCCAGGTGGTTCTGGAGACGCAACGCGCGCTGTTGTCGCTGCAAGACCAATTGGCGGTCAGCGCGGGCGAGGTCACCGCGGATCTGATTCGTCTATATAAAGCGCTCGGTGGCGGATGGACGCCGCTGCGCGCATCCGATCAGAACGCCGCAACAAAAGGGTAGGCGGTAACATAATCACGTTTGAAGGATAGGGGCAACGATGCAAGACAACAGCACAGATCACGCTGCCTCGGTGGCAAGCACTCTGGGTCTCGATAAGCCTGCGACGGTCCGGCATGGCAAACGCCGCTGGGTTTGGCTTGGCTTAGCGGTCGTGGTGGCGGCGCTCCTGATCATATGGGGCACACGCAACGGCACCGCACCGCTGCAATACCAGACCGCGGCTGCGCATCGCGGTGCACTCACCGTGACGGTGACCGCGACCGGCAATCTGCAACCGACCAACCAGGTGGATGTCGGTAGCGAATTGTCGGGTACTGTCAAGAGCGTCGCCGCCGATTTCAATGACCGCGTCAAGGTCGGCCAGGTGCTGGCGCGATTGGACACCACCAAGCTGGAGGCACAGGCCGCGCAGTCGCGCGCCGCGCTTGCCACGGCGCAGGCCACAGTCACGCAATCGGTCAGCGATCTGGCACGGTTGCGCCGCGTGCGTGAACTGAGCGGCAACAAGGTACCGTCCGCGCAGGACATCGATGCGGCCGAAGCGGCCCTGGCACGCGCGCGTGCCGCGGTGGCGCAGGCGCAGGCGACGCTGTCGGTCAATGACACCGACCTGTCCAAGGCGGCGATCCGTTCGCCGATCAACGGCATGGTGCTGACGCGCACGGTCGAGCCGGGTCAGACCGTGGCTGCGTCCTTGCAGGCACCGGTGCTGTTCACGCTGGCCGAGGATCTGACCAAGATGGAACTGCACGTCGATATCGACGAGGCCGACGTGGGTCGGGTGAAAAAAGGTCAGGCGGCCAGTTTCACGGTCGATGCGTATCCGGAGCGCGAGTTCCCGGCGCGCATCACCGAGGTGCGTTATGGTGCGAAGACGGTCAGCGGCGTGGTGACGTATGAAACCATTCTGAACGTCGACAACTCGGATCTGTCGCTGCGGCCGGGCATGACCGCGACCGCGACAGTGACCGTGCAGAAGATCGAGAACGCGTTGCTGGTGCCGAATGCGGCACTGCGTTTCGCGCCGCCGTCCACGGCGGCCGCGGGCGATGCCCGCGGCGGTCTCATGAGTTTCCTGATGCCGCGTCGTTCCGGTAGCGGGCAGAGACAGCATGCAAACGCCGAACCCGGCAAGCACAAGGAAAAGCAGCAGCAGGTCTGGACGCTGCGTGGCGGCCAACCGACCTCGATCCCGGTGACGGTCGGCGTCACGGACGGCGCGCAGACTGAGATCCTTGGCGGCGAAGTGCAGGAGGGCATGGCGCTGCTGACCGATGCCGTGAGCACGAAGCAATGAGCGCGACGCCCACCGCTCAGCCCGTCATTGCGTTACGCAATGTCACCAAGGTGTATGGCACGGGCCAGGCGGCCATGACGGCGCTGCGCGGCATTGATGTTGGCATCCGGCGCGGCGAGTTCGTCGCGGTAATGGGCCCGAGCGGGTCGGGCAAATCCACCTGCATGAATATCCTCGGCTGTCTCGATACCGCGACCAGCGGCAGTTATTTCTTCGAGGGCGTGGAGGTCGGCGCATTGAGCCGCGATCAGCGCGCGCTGCTGCGGCGCAATTATCTCGGCTTCGTATTTCAGGGCTTCAACCTGCTGAATCGCACCACGGCACTGGAGAATGTCGAGCTGCCGCTGATCTATCGCGGCCTGCCGGCCGCGCAACGGCACTCGCGCGCCCGGCAGGCGCTGGACGCGGTCGGCCTGACCGGCTGGGAGACGCACACGCCGGGCGAGTTGTCCGGTGGCCAGCAGCAACGCGTGGCGATCGCGCGCGCGATTGTCTCCGATCCGCAGATTCTGTTTGCCGACGAACCCACCGGCAATCTTGATTCCGCGCGCGGCCGTGAAGTCATGGAGCTGCTCACGGAGCTGAACCGCACGCGCGGCATCACCGTGGTGATGGTGACGCACGAGGCGGACATGGCGGCCTATGCGCGCCGCGCCATTCATTTCCGCGACGGCCACATCGACAACGATCAGGCGGGGAGCGCATAGATGCTTTGGAACGCGATCCTGCTCGCGTTGCGCGCCATCCGCCGCAATGTGCTGCGCTCCTCGCTGACGGTACTCGGCATCGTGATCGGCGTCGCGGCGGTCATCACCATGGTGACGTTGGGCAACGGCGCCACCGCGAAAGTGACGGCCGATATTTCCAGTCTGGGCAGCAATCTTCTGCAGGTGCGCCCTGGGCAGGGCATGCACGGCCCGGGCGGTACGCGCGCCAGTGCCGAACCCTTCAAGGTCGAGGATGCCCAGGCCATCGCACGCGACATCAACGGCGTGGCGGCGGTGGCGCCGTTGGTTACCCAAGCGACGCAGGCGATCTATGGCAATGCCAACTGGTCGACCACGGTATATGGCAGCGACAACGCCTATCTGCAGGTGCGTGCCTGGTCACTGCTGGACGGTCGCGCCTTCAGCGATGGCGAACTGCGCGCCGGTCAAGCAGTTTGCCTGCTCGGCACCACGGTGCGCCGGGAACTGTTCGGCGGACAGAATCCGCTGGGTAGCACGATCCGTTTGAAGCAGTTGTCCTGCAAGGTGATCGGACTGCTGGCTTCCAAGGGTCTGTCGAGTTTCGGCAGTGATCAGGATGATTTCGTGCTGATGCCGCTGCGCGCCGTGCAACGCCGTATCGCCGGCGACAATGATGTCAGTTCGATACAAGTCTCGGCGCGCGACAGTGCGAGCACGCAAAAAACCCAGTCCGATATCGAGAGCCTGCTGCGCGAGCGCCGCCACATCGCGCCGGGCAGCGAAGACAATTTCAATGTGATGGACATGCAGGAACTGGTCAGCACTCTGACCGGCACTACCAAGATTTTGACCGCGCTGCTGGGCGCAGTGGCGGCGGTGAGTCTGCTGGTCGGCGGCATCGGCATCATGAACATCATGCTGGTGTCGGTCACCGAGCGCACCCGCGAGATCGGCATCCGTCTGGCCATCGGCGCTCTGGAGCGCGAGGTGCTGATGCAATTCCTGGTCGAGGCGGTGGTGTTGTCCTCGTTGGGCGGGCTGCTGGGTATCGCGCTGGGCCTGGCCGCCGCGGGCGTGGGGGCGCTGCTGCTGGGTGTGCCCTTTATACTCAACCCCGGTATTGTCGCTGTGGCTTTCGTGTTTTCGGCGGCGGTGGGTGTTGTGTTCGGCTATTTCCCGGCCCGCCAGGCCGCCCGCCTGGATCCGATTGAGGCATTGCGTCACGAATAGGGGCGCTACTGACCAGTGGGGTCTGGCGGAGTTATAATCAAAGCCCGTTCATTGAGTCTTGATTTGTTTCCATGCCGCCGAAAAAAACCCAATCCGATGCCGACCGTCTCAACAAAATAGTCGCCGATGCCCAGCGCAACCGCGAGGCGCGCGAGCAGGATTACCGCGCCCAGGCCCTCAAGCTCTACCCCTGGGTGTGCGGGCGCTGCCGGCGCGAGTTCACCCGTGAGAATCTTCAGGAGCTTACGGTCCATCACCGCGACCACAATCACGACAACAATCCCGCCAACGGCAGCAACTGGGAGTTGCTCTGCCTGTATTGCCACGACAATGAACACGCCCGTTACCTCGATCCCGTGGCGCCGGGTGCCGCCGCCCCGGCCGGTAAAACCGGGCCGGTGTCCACGCACAACCCGTTTGCCGATCTCAAGTCCCTGCTGAAGAATAAGGACTGAAAATCGGCCGGATTGGCCGTCAAAGACCGGTCGGAGGGCGACTTAGTGCACGGACCAGGGGGTGATTGCGGGGAAAAGGGCTGGCTATCGCGCGGAGTTGGTGTATATTGTCCGCGTTGGAGTGCATTTCTTGTGGTCGGTTCGGTATTCAATCCCGTAATTTCACATCCAAGAATGAACTGCAAACCAACGCATTTCTACTTTTTTTATTACGAGGTATTACCGTGACGACAGGAACAGTAAAGTGGTTTAACGATGCCAAAGGCTTCGGCTTCATTACCCCGCAGGACGGCAGCAAGGATGTGTTCGTTCATCACTCCGCAATCCAGGGTAGCGGCTTCAAGAGCCTGGCCGAAGGCCAGCAGGTAACGTTTGATGTGGAACAGGGCCCGAAGGGTCCGTCAGCCGTAAACGTCAAGCCGGCCTGAACCCGACGCTCTGCGCAAGCAGAATTGGGTAAAAAGACCCCGCCGCGAGGCGGGGTCTTTTTTTGCGCGCGTGTTGGCAACGGTGTGGTGAGCAAGTGCACGACCTGCCCCTGCAGATCACTGCCGCGGCGGCGCTGCGTAATAAAACGCAGGTTCTCTGGTAACATCGCGCCGGAAGCGCTCCGGAAATAGCTGCGAAGGCCTGCCCATTGCCATGACCGAATGGTTCGTTTACATGCTGCGTTGCGCCGACGAGAGTCTCTACACCGGCGTGGCGACGGATCTCACGGCCCGCGTCTCCAAGCACAATGCCGGAACGGGCGCCAAGTACACCCGTGGCCGGCGGCCGGTGGTACTGGTCTATCACGAGGCCGCGGCAGATCGCGCCGCGGCGCAGCGTCGCGAGGCCGAGATTAAACAACTGCGCGTCGAACTGAAACGGCAACTCGTCAGCGGCAAGCCGGCGACGACACAACGTGATGCCGGTGCGGCTGGAGAGTGTGTATGAAGGTCGCCGTGATCACCCCTTATTTCAACGAGTCGGATGAGTACCTGCGCGCCTGTCACGAGAGTGTCGCGACGCAGACCCATCCCTGCACGCATTTCATGGTGGCCGACGGGCGTCCGCGGGCGCTGGTGGATAGCTGGGACGTGCAGCATGTGCGTTTGCCGGTAAGCTGCGCGGACTACGGCGATACGCCCAGAGGCGTCGGCTCAGTGTTGGCAATAGGACAGGGTTTCGATGCGATCGCCTATCTTGATGCGGACAACTGGTACTACCCGCATCACGTCGAGACTCTGGTGGCGCAGCACCGCGACAGCGGCGCGGCGGTGATTTCCGCGACGCGGAATCTGCACCGTCTGGACGGTTCGCTGCTGGGCGCATGTCCGGATAGCGAAGGTGACAGCTTCATCGACGTCAACTGCTATTTCCTGACGCGCGCGGCATTCCGCGTGGTGCCGGCGTGGTGGATGATGCCATCGCACCTGCATGTCATCGATGACCGGGTGATGCTGGCCTACATCCGCCGGTTGAACCTGAGCCACCAACATTGCGCCGTGCCGACCGTGGCGTATCGCACCGCCTTCGCGTTTCACTATCGACGCGTCGGTGAAAGACCGCCGCCCGGGACCAAGACCGGTCAGGATATCGCCGATGCCCTGCAAAAGATCGATAAGACGGTGGGCTTGGCGGACAGCCTGCCGCTGTGATCGGCTATGCTCCCTGCACGGTCGGTCAGACGTGTTCCCGGGTCACGAGGTCTACCTGTACTGACGTGTTGTCATCAGCCAGCCAGATCTGCCCATCCTGAATAGTGCATTGCAATTGCATGCCGCGCTGCGCCAGTCCGGCCAGCGCCTGCACGGTGGCGGCGGGGACATCGATCACGGTCAGATTGCTCAACCGCTGTAAGGCATCGCGCTGCTTCTGCCACCAGAGTTCGGCGCTGTGTCCGCTGTAGGTGTAGATGATGACCTGCCGGGCGCGGCCGCAGGCCCTGCGGATGCGCTTTTCCTCGGGCTGACCGAGATCGATCCACAGTTCGATGTCACCGGTCAGATCCTTCTGCCACAGATCGGGTTCGTCTTCGGTGCTGAGGCCCTTGCTGAATGCCAACGATTCATGGGCGTGCCGCGCGAAGGCCAACACCCGCACCATCATGCGCTCGTCGGTTTCCGAAGGATGGCGGGCGATGGTCAACGCGTGCGTCTGATAGTAGTTGCGATCCATGTCGGCGATCTGCAAGTCGACTTTGAAGATGGTTGCTTTGGTGGCCATGCTCGTGCGCTCGTGTTGCGGTGACGGTAGTATTTTTCTGTAGGCGCTCCTGGTATCCGGTGGCGATGGATATCCGTAGGGGCGGGTCTCAGACCCGCCCTGCCTGAGCTTGAGACAGTGCCAAGACCTGGGAGGGTCTGAGACCCGCCCCTACGTTAATCAGGCCTTAAGCATTCGTGCCTGTCTCCGCAAGCATCACGCACGCGGTTTGCCCTTCGCCTTGGGCGGACCTTTGCGATGCGGCTCGGCGGATTTGGCTCTGGGCTTGTCATTGTCTTTGTCTTTGTGCGGCAGCGATAACTTTTTCAGCGCCGGCTTGCCCGGCGCATCATTGCCGCCATACACGCTGATCTCCAGTTGCCGGCCGCACACCCACACTTTGCGCAGATGTTTGTGCACTTCCTTGGGCATGCCTTCCGGCAGATCGACGGTGCTGTAGGTGTCGTACAGCCGCAGTTGGCCGATGTGCTGACTGTCGAGTTCCGCTTCGTTGGCGATGGCGCCGACGATGTTCTTGGCCTGCGCGCCGTGCGTGAGACCGACCTCGATGCGGTAGCGCTCCATGCCCGGTTCCGGTGGTCTGAAGGCATCGAGCCGGTTTCTTTCAGGTGCCGGACGGGTAGATTCATGGACCGGTCGCGGTGTGAAGGTTTCCGCACGCGGTTTGTCAGCATGCGGCTGAGGCCGTTGTTCGTCACGGCGTGGTTTGTCTCCATGCGGTTGGGGCCGTGCTTCTTCGCGGCGTGGCTTGTGTGCATCCGGCCGACGATCCTCGCGTTGAGGCCTGCCGGCAGGCTTTTCAAAAGCCGCCGGTTCGCTGGCAAAAGCCGGCGTCAGTGGGCGATCCTTCTGCACGAGATAGGCGAGGGCGGCGGCTATCTCGGTCAGATCGGCGTTGTGTTCCTGCTGATAGCTCGCAATCACTTCCGCGAACAGACCGAGCTCCTGCGATTCAATAGCCGCGCTGATGGTCTGCTTGAACTGCGCGATACGGTGATCGGCGATGTCTTCGTGACTGGGCAGTTGCATCGGCGTGATGGTCTGGCGCGTGGCGGTCTCGATGGCGCGCAACATGCGCTTCTCACGCGGCGAGACGAATAGGATCGCCACACCTTTGCGCCCGGCCCGGCCGGTGCGGCCGATGCGGTGCACGTAGGATTCGGTGTCGTTGGGGATATCGTAGTTCACCACGTGGCTGATGCGCTCCACATCCAGGCCGCGTGCCGCGACATCGGTGGCCACGACGATATCGAGCGTGCCCTTCTTCAAGCGGTCAACGGTGCGTTCGCGCAGTATCTGGGTCATATCGCCGTTCAGCGCGCCGCAGGAAAAGCCGCGCGCTTCGAGTTTCTCGGCCAGTTCCACCGTGGCGCTCTTGGTGCGCACGAAGATCAGCATGCCGTCGAACTCTTCCACTTCGAGCATGCGCGTCAGCGCGTCGAGCTTGTGCACGCCGGTGACCTGCCAGTAACGCTGGGTGATGGTGTCGACGGTGCTGGTCTTGGATTGAATGCGGATCTCGATCGGGTCGCGCAGATATTTCCCGGCAACGCGCCGGATGACGCTGGGCATGGTCGCGGAGAACAACGCCACCTGTTTTTCCGTGGGCGTGTGTTCGAGTATCTGTTCGACGTCATCGATGAAACCCATGCGCAGCATCTCATCGGCCTCGTCGATGACCATTGCCGACAGACGGTCGAGTTTCAGCGTGCCGCGCCGCAGGTGATCCTGAATGCGGCCCGGCGTGCCCACCACGACATGCACGCCACGCTTCAACATGCGTAGCTGCGTGTCCATGCCCTGGCCGCCGTAGACCGGCAGCACGTGAAAATCTTTCAGGTGCCGCGCATATTTCTGCATGGCCTCGGCGACCTGGATGGCCAGTTCGCGGGTCGGCGTCAGCACCAGAATCTGCGGCTGTTTGAGTGCGACATCCAAGCGGCTCAGCAGCGGCAGCGCGAAGGCGGCGGTCTTGCCGGTACCGGTCTGGGCCTGGCCGAGCAGATCGCGACCCTCCAGCAGCGGCGGGATCGACTGGGCCTGGATGGGTGAGGGCGCCTCGTAGCCGACTTCTTCGACGGCCTTGAGGATCGGGGCGGCGAGACCTAACTGATCGAAGCGTATGACTGTGTCTGTGGACATGCGGGAGCCTATGGCAGGGGGCGGGGCGGGTGCTGGCGGTAATTATACGCCAGATGATACGGGCAGTGGGGTGGCATCTGTGAGACAATGCCGGGCTTTACGTCATCACCTACTCTGGATTCACACCGTGTTAGCCACAGCCAATATCACCATGCAGTTTGGGGCCAAGCCCCTGTTCGAAAACATCTCGGTCAAATTCGGCGGCGGCAACCGTTACGGTTTGATCGGCGCCAACGGCTGTGGCAAGTCCACGCTGATGAAGATCATGGGCGGCGACCTGGAGCCGACCGCGGGCAATATCTCGGTCGACTCCGGCGAGCGCATCGGCAAACTGCGCCAGGATCAGTTCGCCTTCGAGAACAACACGCCTATCGACACGGTCATCATGGGCCATGCCCGCCTCTGGACGGTGAAGCAGGAGCGCGACCGCATCTATGGCCTTGCCGAGATGAGCGAAGCCGAGGGCATGAAAGTCGCCGATCTGGAAGTCGAGTTCTCCGAGTTGGACGGTTACACCGCCGAGGCGCGCGCCGGCGAACTGTTGCTTGGCGCCGGCATTCCCATCGAGCAGCATAACGGTCCGATGAGCGCCGTGGCGCCGGGCTGGAAGCTGCGCGTGCTGCTGGCGCAGGCGCTGTTCGCCGATCCCGACATCATG
>JBGPWJ010000113.1:0-8063 GCA_041492115.1 Gammaproteobacteria bacterium | reverse complement strand
GCCGAGATTGCCGACGATGGCCTCGCCGTGATTGATGCCGATGCCGAAGGCCAACTCCGGCATGCTGCGTGCTCTCCAGTCCTTGTTCAAATCGATCAGACTGCGCTTCATGGCCAGCGCCGTGGCCACGGCGTTCTGCGCGTCCTGGGCTGGTCCTGCGGAGACGATGTTGCCCCACACCGCCATCACGGCATCGCCGATGAATTTATCCAACGTGCCCTGTTTTTCGAATACATGTCCGACCATCGCGGTGAAATATTCATTGAGCTGTTTGACCAGCTGCGCCGAGTCCGCGCCTTCGGTGAGTGTGGTGAAGCCGCGCACATCGGAGAACAGGATCGTCACCTGACGGCGTATGCCGCTCAGTGAATTGAAAAACGTCTGCGGGTTGTCGAGCAGTTCCTTGACGACATTCTTGGAGACGTAGCGCTCCAGCGTACGCCGCACCCGCAGCTTGTCGATGCGCTCCAACAGGAAGTCATACATCAGCGCCAGAATGCTGCTCACCAGCAGGACTGTAAGCGGACCGGCCATGGGAATCACCCAGCCCGGCGTGTTGTACAACAGCTGACCCAGAGAAGTGAACATGCCGGTGCAGACCAGCACGGCGAGCAGGCGCTGCACCGGTTGAAGGATAAAGAAACACAACAAGCCCGAGAGCAGACCCATGGCGGCGATGACGAGCAGATCGGCGGTCATCGGCAGTTCATGCAGGAACTGGCCGTGCAGGGCCGCGCCGAGAATATTGAGATGGATCTCGGGTCCGAGCATGTCCGCGGCGGGCAGCACGAACGGCGTGCGGTGTTTGTCCTGGAACAGATTCGCGGTCGGTCCGATCAGCACGATCTTGTCGCGGAAAAAATCGCCGTTGCGGTAATTGCGCGCCCAGATTTTCGGCGACAGCACATCGCCGATCGGATGCGGTTTGTAACCGAACCCCGGTGCGCGCGTGTAGCGGAACAGACGCGGTTCCAGTTGCGTAGGGATCAGATCGGGCCGGCCGAACTTGCGCAGCGCGCGCGCCGACAATGATTCGAGCAGATCATTCGCGCCCAGCACGCCACCGGCCTGCGTGCCGGTCTGCCGGTAACTGGCGCGGCGTAGCACGCCGTCCCAGTCCGGCCAGATGTTCACATAGCCGACGCGATCGTCGAGTGCGACGGATGTTTCACCCGGCGGCGGCAACACAGTGGGGCTAGGCAGATTGAGCTTGAGAAAGTTGCCGCGCTCAGTTGAAAGATCGCTGAAGTTGCAGCCGAGCACCACGCGGTCGCGGTACTTGTCGAGCATCGCGCGGAGTTGATCGTCGTCACGTCCCGGCGCACCGAAGATCAGATCGACAATGATGACGCGCGCGCCGGCCTTGGCGAGTTTGTCGATCAGTTCCGCCCACACCGCGCGCGACCATGGGAAATTGTCTTGCAGCAGACCCAGCACCGGGGCGGCGTGGACCTCATTGGGGTCGAGGTCGCCGGCATAGCTGGCGCGGTCGATGCCGATCAGGACTAGGCGCGGATCGACCGCGGTCTTGACGCCCAGGCGGGTGCGCCAGTCCTGCGTGTAGAACTCGGCCTCGGCCAGCGGCACGAAGCCCAGATAGTGAAGCGTGCCGATGGCGAGCGCACACAGCGCACAAAGCGCGATCACAACGGTACGGCGCTTGCCGGTTGTATTCATTTTGGAAATAGTTTAATAATGTCGCGCCCGGAACGCACGGGCGCAATGGGTTGTATCATAATGAGGCCGGACATGGAAACTAGACATTGGCTGTTCGCGTTGTTGTTGGGGTGCTGTGCGGGGGCGGGTGCCACCGATCTGACTCAGAGCACCATCACCGAAGTCATCAAGGACGTCAAGGTGAATATGCCCGGCACGGCGGCTGCCGCACCGGCGCAGATCAGTGTGCTGTTCAAATCTCCGGAGTTGTTGCGTACCGGCGCTGAATCGCGCGCCGAACTGACCGCCCCCGACCAGACCCTGACGCGTATCGGCGCCAATACCGTGTTCTCCTTTGAGAACGCCGGGCGCACCATCAACCTCGAACAAGGCAGCCTGCTGTTCCATGCGCCAAAAGGCAAGGGCGGCGGCGTCATCAAGAGCGGCGGCGCCTCGGCGGCCGTGCTCGGAACGACCATCATCGTCTCGTATTCACCGCAGACCGGCTTCAAGGTGATCGTGCTGGAAGGCAGTGCCAAGGTCAGTCTAGCCAACGGCACATCCAAGATCATCAAGGCCGGCCAGTTGATCATCGTGCTGCCGGGCGACATGAGCTTCGGCGACCTGCAGAACATCGATCTTGCCAAACTGGTGGCGGGTTCACGACTGGTCCACGGCTTCTCACACGAACTGCCTTCCATGCCGCTGATCCAGGCGGCGATCGCCGCGCAGCAGAGTGGGCAGGGCGGTTCACCGCCCCAGGATTTCGCCGGTAGCGATCACAAGCCGGGCGTGGACAGCAACACGTATGAAGCCGGACCGCCATCGACGCGGCGCACCCGTCAATAATAGATAAGACATAAATAAGACAAGGAGTAAACTCATGATGGGTTCCGCACGCGACACGCTGATTCTTGGTCTCCTCTCGGCCTGCCTGTATGCACCGGTTGGTGCGCACAGCGCGGCCATCGATACGCATGACACGGCGCCCGGCATGGGTGGCGCACAACAGGTGCCGGAACTTTATCCGGGAGAGAGCGATGATATCGGTCCGCAGGTCGCGGTGGCGGCGAAGCCCGCTCGGCTGCATCTGGAGACGATGCTCGACAGCCAGTATTACCACACCTCGAATATGTTCCTGACCGAAGACGCCTCGTCTTTTGGACTCAAGGTAAAGGGCTCTGATGTGTTGTTGACCACTGTCGAACTGGCGGGGACGTCGGATCCCGTGGTGATGGGCGAGGGCGAATTTCAGCCGCGCTTTGGCTATCGGCAGCAATGGTACGATTTCAATATCAGCGATTCGAACACCTTCCCCTCATATGACGCGAATGATCTGGATTTTTACGCGCAGACCTTGTTCATGGAGGCGCGCTACCGTTACCGGAAACTGTGGATCTTCGAAGGCGGCTTCGACTGGACCCGTCTTTCTTATACCTCGGGTGACAGCAATTTCTACTCCGAGGTCGTGCCGCACTGGGGAGTACGCCGTATGGTTCCGCTGGATGACACCCGCGTCATCTCCGCCGGCTACCAGGGTGCTTATTACGCCACCGAATTTGATTCACCGCCTGCTACCGACTTTTCGAGCAACGTCAATGACCGGTCCAGCCACAGCGTGTTCGTGAATTACACCCAGTCGATCACGTCCAAGCTGATTGTGCAGCCGTATTACCGGTTCAAGTTCACTGATTATTCGCATTTCGAAGACATAAATACTCAGCCAATCTCGCGCAGAGATTATCTGCACACGGTCGGCGCGACGCTGTACTACTACATCCTGCCGGAGATCAGCGTGCGCGGCTTCGTCAGTTATGACGTCAACGATTCCACGGCGGATGAGTCTTGCTGCGGACCTATCTACGATTACAAGAAGCTTGACTCCGGTGTTGGCATTAACCTGAATTACCGCTTCTGAGGTAGACGCAGGGCGCGTATTACCTCCGCCCGGATCATTGATTTCCGATGGGCGCGCGCTATGCGCCCTATATGTCAACGGTTTCCGCGAGGCTCGATCATGCGATGAACGCCGAGCAGAAGCGCATTGCGGAACTGCGCGAAGGCACGCGCCTCTGGCGCCGCTGGGGACCCTATCTCAGCGAGCGTTCCTGGGGCACGGTGCGTGAGGATTACAGCGCTGACGGTTCGGCGTGGTCATTCCTGACGCACGAGATGGCGCGCAGCAAGGCTTATCGCTGGGGCGAGGACGGCCTGGCGGGTATCAGCGATCAATATCAGTTGCTGTGTTTCGCGCCGACGCTGTGGAACGGCCGCGATGCCATCCTCAAGGAACGCCTGTTCGGTCTGACGCCGCTGGATGGCAATCACGGCGAAGACGTCAAAGAGTATTACTACTATCTCGATGCCACGCCCTCGCACAGTTATCTGCGCTATCTCTACAAATACCCGCAGGCCGAATTCCCCTATCAGCAACTGATCAACGAGAATCGCCGCCGCAACGGTGCGGGTCCGGAGTATGAGCTGCTCGATACCGGCGTGTTCGCCGAGGATCGTTATTTCGATGTCTGCATCGAATACGCCAAGGCCGATGCCGAGGACATCTGCGTCCGTATCGAGGTCTTTAACCGGGGACTCGACGCCGCCGAGCTGCATGTCATCCCGACACTGTGGTTCCGCAATATCTGGGCCTGGGGAGAAACGCGCGGCAAGGCGCCGATCATCCGTGCCGGTACCGGCGCATCGGGGCACGACTTGTTGATCGCCGACGACAGTCTGGCCGACGGCCTGGCCAACCTGCCATTCGAGTACCAACTGGGGCAGCGCATGCTGTATGCCGAGACCGGTGGTAACGCGCTGTTCACCGGCAACGAAACCAATGCCGCACTGCTCTACGGTGTGGACGACACCGAACCCTACGTCAAAGATGCCTTCCATCGCCACATCATCCAGGGCGAGGACTGCTGCGATCCCCGTCAGCACGGCACCAAGGCCGGCGTGCATTATCGGCGCGTGATACCCGCCGGCGGTTCATCGGTATGGCGCCTACGGCTCGCGGATCGGGAACTGACCGAGCCGTTCGCCGACCTCGATGCCTTCGTGCAACTGCGCCGCGAACAGGCCGATGCTTTCTATGCAGACATTCATCCCGCCAAGGCAAGCAAGGACGAGCAGCAGATCCAGCGTCAGGCCATCGCCGGTCTGATCTGGGGCAAACAGAATTACATCTTCGACACGCACCTCTGGCTGCAAGGTGACAACCCGCGCAACCCGCCGCCGGCCTCACGGCAGAACATCCGCAATCAGCACTGGCATCATCTGAAATCCATGCGCGTGCTGTCGATGCCTGACAAATGGGAATATCCCTGGTTCGCCGCCTGGGACCTGGCGTTTCACTGCGTGCCGTTCGCGCTGGTCGATGCCGAGTTCGCCAAGGAGCAACTCTGGTTCCTGCTGTTCGAGCAGTTCCAGCATCCCAATGGCCAGATACCGGCGTACGAGTGGGAATTCTCCGACATGAATCCGCCGGTGCATGCCTGGGCCGTCTGGCGTGTCTACAATATGGACAGGATCCGCAGCGGCCGCGCCGATCGGGCGTTCCTGGAAAAATGCTTTCACAAGCTGCTGATCAATTTCGCCTGGTGGGTGAACAAGGTCGACAGCGCCGGTCACAACGTATTCGAAGGCGGCTTCCTCGGTCTCGACAACATCACCGTGTTCGACCGCTCGGAGAAATTGCCTGGCGGTGCCGTGCTGGAACAATCGGACGCCACCGGTTGGATGGGCATGTTCTGTCTGAACATGATGCGCATCGCACTGGAGCTGGCCAAGGACAACAACGTCTACGAGGGCATGGCCACCAAGTTCTTCCAGCACTTCGTCTACGTCGCCGCCGCCATGAAGCACATGGGTGGACGCGATTACAATCTCTGGGACGAAGAGGACGGTTTTTTCTATGATGTGCTGCGCTATCCCGACGGCAACTATACCAAGCTGCGGGTGCGTTCGTTGGTGGGTCTGGTGCCGTTGTTCGCGGTGGAGCGATTGGAGGCCGACGCCATCGCGCCCTTCAAGGAATTCCGCCAGAGCTTCATGTGGTTTCTCAAACACCGCCAGGACGTGGCGCAGCACTGCTGCAATCGCCTGACCCGCGAAGGTCAGGACACGCGCGTGCTCAGCATCGTCAATCCCGAACAGCTGCGCCGCATCCTCAAGCGCCTGTGGGACAGCAACGAATTTCTCTCCGACTACGGCCTGCGCAGCCTGTCCAAGGCGCATGAAACTGCGCCCTTTGAATTTGCAGGACGGCGCGTGCAGTATGAGCCGGGCGAGGCCGACACCAAGATCAAAGGCGGCAACTCCAATTGGCGTGGCCCGCTGTGGTTCCCTACCACGTTCCTGATGATCGAATCGTTGCGCAAACTGCACAAGGCCTACGGCCCATTGCTCGACATCGAAGACGCGCACGGCCAGCGCGTCACCGCCGGCGACATGGCGCAGTCACTGGCCGACCGGATGATATCGATCTTCGCGCGCAATACGCAGGGCCGGCGCCCGGTATTCGGTGGCGTCGAAAAATTCCAGCACGACCCGCATTGGCGCGATCATCTGCAGTTCTACGAATATTTCCACGGTGACACCGGCGCGGGGTTGGGTGCTTCGCATCAGACCGGCTGGACGGCGCTGGTGGCTTCGCTGATTGATGAGTGGCGGCGGTAGTCGGTGGCTAGGCGGAATACGCTGTGCCATTCCGCCCTACATCGATCTCCGGGCATGATGGATGACGCGGTGCTGGAACCCAAGCCGCCTCAGTAGTGCCGCTGTGACCGTGTGGACGCTGGCGGGGCTTGCGCTCATTCCGCGACGGCGTGTTCCAACAGCAGCTCCTTGACGTTGATATCGTAGGCGCCGCGTTCCAGCACGGTGTGGATGCCGTAGGCTTGGCCGCGATCATCGTGGGTTTTGCGCACGAGGTCGACGAGGCGCGGCGAGTCGTAGTGTGCCTTATCGGCATCGAGGAGCAGCAGCACCTTGGGCCGCAGCCGGTGCTCGCGGTTGACTGAGATCACCACGCCTACCTCGCCGCTGCTCATCTCCACCTCGCTGCCTGCGGGATAGATGCCCAGGCATTGGATGAACTGCTCCACCAGCGCCGTATCGAAAGAGGTGCCGCGCCATTCGTACATCTTCTCCAGCGCCTCCAGGGAGGTGATGGCGTTGTGGTAGATGCGTGCCGAGGTGATGGCGTCGTACACGTCGATGATGCCGGTGATCCTGCTGAAGTATCCGATGGCCTCGCCCTTGAGACCGCGCGGATAACCCGTGCCGTCCATGCGCTCGTGGTGCGACCAGGCGATGTCGGCGGCGTCCGAAGGAATGTCCTTGCCGGCGAGCAGGATGTCGCGACCGTAGACCGCATGGTTGCGCATCTGTTCCATTTCTTCATCCGTGAGGCGGTCGGGTTTGATGAGTATGTCCTGTTTGACCATCATCTTGCCGACGTCGTGTAGCAGCCCGCCGATGCCGATGTGCAGCAGCGAGGCCTTGGAAAGGCCCAGGTGCCGGCCGAAGGCCAGCGCCAGGATGCACACGTTCATGCTGTGGATCGAGGTGTAATCGTCCTTCTTCTTGAGGTGGGTGAGCCAGACCAGCGCATCAGGATTGCGGATCACGCTCTCCACCATCTCGCTGACCGCCGCCTTGGCATCCTGCGATGGCAGCGTGAGCCCGAGGCGCACGTCGTTGAAGACGTGGTCGATCACCTGCCGCGCTCTGGTGTGCACCGCGCGCGCCGCCGTGATCTCCTCCTCGACGCGGGTCATGTCCCGGTAGCGCGGTTTCACGGGCGGCGCCAGCGCGACACGCTGGTGCAACGGCGGGTTGCCGGGTTTGGGGGTGCGCTTGGGACTGAATGCGACGGCGCCGGGAGCGCGCGGCAGGTGCGTGGGTTCCTTACCCAGGGTCAGGTCGGGATCGACGTAGACGTAGCGGCATAGGTGGCGGATCTGCTGCAATTCCTTGAGGCCGCGCACGTGGAACCCCTGGAATGGAAACGGCGTGTCCAGCCACGGCCGATCCACCTCCACGACATACATGCCCACCTGCAGGTTGTTGGTATCAATCCGGACTCGTCCGCTCATGGCGTTGTAACACCTGTGCTGCCGCTTCCGTAATTGTAGTAGCCGTCGGTGCGCCCGTCGCACCGCAAACGAGATGAGTGGCGGTGCTAGCCGATGGTAGTCAGCACGGCGGAATACGCTATGCTATTCCGCCCCACATTGATTTCTCAGTGATGTAGGGTGCGCTTGTGCACGCGGGACGGTTCGCCCACAGACAACGCGTGCGCAAGCGCAGCCTACCTAATGCATTCCATTGGTGGTGGATTGGAGCGGATCGTTGGGTGCTCAGGCCGGCAGCACGCGACCGATGAACGCCTTGAGGTAATCGGT
>JBGPWJ010000101.1:0-8976 GCA_041492115.1 Gammaproteobacteria bacterium | reverse complement strand
GCGATCCAGGGATCGGATCAGCCCGGTGTGCTCGGCGAGCGGTACGAAATGATCCGGTGCCAGCAGACCGCGGGTCGGATGATTCCAGCGCACCAGGGCTTCGACGCCGGTCATGCGTCGCGTGGCGATGTCGATGATGGGTTGATAGTGCAGCACCAGTTCATTGTCGCTGATGGCACGGCGCAACTCGCCGAGCAGACCCAGGCGTTCCGGGCTGTGCTGATCCTGCCCCGGTTCATAGAGGGCAACGCCGCTGTTCAGGCGCTTGGCCTGATACATGGCGACATCGGCGTGTCGTATCAGCGTGCCCGCGTCCGCGCCGTGTTCCGGGAACAGCGCGACGCCGATCGTCGCGCCGAGCAGAAACGACTGGAGCGGCACATCGCTGCCCATGTCGATTTCAAAGGGCTGCTCCATGGCCACGAGGATCCGGCGCGCCAACTGCTGGGCCTGTTCGGGATCAGCCCGCGGCATCAGGACAGCGAATTCATCGCCGCCTTCGCGCGCCACAAAGGCCGACCGCTCGACCAACTGTCGCAAGCGCGTGGCCATCTGTACCAGCAACCGGTCACCGATATCATGGCCAAGCGTGTTGTTGATGTCTTTGAAACGGTCCAGGTCCAGCGTGATCAATGCTATCCGCTCACCGGCATGCCGTGCTTCCCGGATGATATGATTGAGCCGATCCTGCAGCAGTTGCCGGTTCGGCAACCGGTCAGGCTGTCGTGCGTGGCCTGATGCTGCAGAGCCAATTGCTGGGCGTGAGTCTGACTGATATCGCGCGCCACCACGATCACCATATCACCGGCCGCCACGTTGACGCGGCTGACACTCATCTCCACCCAGAGGGCGCGCTCGGAACTGGGATGGATGTGACATTCGAAACGCTGCGGCTCACCTTGCAGGGCGGCGTCAAACGCCTTCCTGAAACGTTGCTCGCTGTCCTCGTCGCGGAAAAAATCCGTGATCGGCATGCGCTGGTTATGCCGCGTCAGTTCCTCTTCCGTGGCACCGAGCCAGTCCTGCGTGGTGCGATTGCAGACCAGGAACTTCCTCTCGTCGCAGAGCACGAAGATGGCATCGTTGGCGCTGTCGAAAGCAGGTCCAGATAGAACTTGCTGTCGTCGTTGCCTGATGTGGTATTGGACATCGCTCTTTAGTCTCTGATCAGCTCATCTTGATGACCCGGGGAAATTGCTGCAAATCGGCGTAGGGTGCGCTTGCGCACGCGGAGTGGCTATTATTGTGCAGCGACTTGGCGGCGTTGTCGCCGTAAAAAATGCTTTATCACGTCTGCCTTATTCGTGTATGCTGCCACGCACTGCAGAATGTGGCAGTGGCAATTGGTCGTTAATATAAGCACTAATAACCTCCGAACATCCCTCTCACAGCCTGCATTAACCCCAAGTATGTATGATCAACAGGTGAATAAAGCGTATGGCTACAGGTACAGTTAAGTGGTTCAACGAAGCCAAGGGCTTCGGTTTCATCACCCCCGACAACGGCGGCGAAGATGTGTTCGTGCACTTCTCGGCGATCCAGGCCGGCGGTTTCAAGACCCTTGCCGAGGGCCAGAAGGTAAACTTCGAAGCACAGAAAGGTCCGAAGGGCCTGCAGGCTGCCAACGTCGTCGGCGCCTGAGGCGCCCCGACCGCAGTGTGTAACTGAGAACCCCGCCTGGTGCGGGGTTCTTTTTGCCCGGTCCTACGGATTATCCAGGCTCGATAGATACGCCTCGATCGAATCCGCCACGGAAATCTCGCGCGCCTTGATGGCGTTCATATACTGTCGTGACCATGGGCCGGCATGCATACACGATTGCTGCAGTTCCAGATAGATGATCCGCGCCAACGGCCCGGCCTCGGCGAGAAAACCACTTACCACGAAATCCCGCTCCGCCTGCGCTTTATCGTACGCAACACGCGCGATCTCCGCCTGCCAGCGCCCGCCTTGCAGGGTGAAGCGGCCATAGGCAGCGCGCGGATCATTGTCCATCGGCTGGCCCACCGAACCGGTGTTCACCACCAGCGTGCCGTTGAACTGCCGCAACAGCGGCTTGTGAGTATGCGAGCCGATAAACAGATCGCGCGACGTACCCAGCTTGGCGGGCAGGTCCGCATCCGCGACGCTGGCGGATACGCCGTCGCGATTGCCGAGCCGCGAACCGTGCGTGACATGCACCGAAGCGCCGACGTCGAGATCGGTCAGATCGATGTGATCGGCAAAGGCGCGGATCTCATCAACTGCTACGCCCAATTGCCGGACCGTCCAATCGGCAAAGCGGTCGACATCAAATGTGGGACTGTCCGGATCAGGCGGCGTATCCGCGCAGCGCAGCACGTAGCTCTCATGATTACCGGTGGTGTAGCGCGCCGCCGGATACTGCGCCTGCACCAGCCGCAGACATTCCAGGCTGTAGGGCCCGCGACTGACCAGATCACCGTTGACGATCAGAATATCGGCATGCCATTGGGTGATGTCGTCCAGCACGGCCTGCAGCGCGGGCACATTACCGTGGACATCCGAGAGAACAGCGATTTTCATGGGTAAGACGACCGGGTTGCGGATTGCAGGTGTGACGGGGCGTTATTTTATCTCAGCGCGTTGTCCCAGGCGACACTCTCGACAGTCTCTGTAGCTGTCAGCGTCGAGGTGAAAGGCGTTGTGCGACTTCAGCCCGGCATCTCCGGCATCTAAAGCCGGATATGCAAAGGATCCAGCCCGGTGAAAAAATAGATCCCGACCAGGACCAGGACTGTGGCGTTTAGCACCGCGCCGACGGCCAGATGCCGACCAAAGCCGCAGTTGCCATACAGACGGGTGTGCAGCAGCGTGCGCGTCCAGCCCATCGCCCCAAAAGCGACGACGATCATATTAAACACATTCAGAATCGGATAACGCAGGCCGAGGTACAACAGCACCATGGCCAGCAAGGGCATACTCCAGGCGATGCGCGCGCACTTGGCTCCCGAATCACAGGCTAGGCAGGTTTCACCTTCCGAACCGGCAACGGCCGGCACTGCAAACTTCTCGGTCATATCAGCTCCGCTACAGTCACTACCCGCGACCAGTATACCAACACAACGCCGCACTCGAACCCGTCAACGCATCCGGCCGCCACGCACGACGATCACTTCGACACGCCCGCGCGGCCCGATGAACCAGGACGCGAACCAGCCGGTGATGCTGACGACGATGGCACCGAACAGGGCCGGCCCGAAACCGGCGATGGTGAAATTGTCGAACAGCGCCGCGACCAGGCCAAGCATGGCCGCGTTGATGACCAGCAGAAACAAGCCGAGCGTCAGCACCGTGAACGGCAGGGTCAGCAACAGCACCACCGGCCGCACCACCGCATTGACGATACCGAGCAGCAGCGCCGCACCGAGCAGCGTGCCGAGTCCGTGGACCTGAATTCCGGGCACCAACTCGGAGGCCAACCAGAGACCGAGAGCGACGACCAGCAGGCGCAGGAGAAAACCGGGCATAGGTCTATGTTTTCACATCCGCGGGCGCGGCGAAAGACCTGATAAGGCCCCGATGATTGAATCCTGGCGCATGACTGTATATTCTTGAGGCAAGAGTCTTATAGAGAGGCGGCGCACAATCAGCAGCCACCCGTACCAACAATTACCGCGCAGGGATGAACATGAGCCGCGCCAATCAACGCAACTACTACCGGATACTGCACGTGCAGCCCGACGCGCCGCTGCCTATCATCACGTCCAGCTACCGGACCTTGATGCAGAAACTCAAACAGCATCCCGATCTCGGCGGCGAGCATGCCAATGCCGCACTGATCAATGAGGCCTACGCCGTTCTCACTGACCCGGTCAAACGCGCCGCTTACGATCAGGAACTGACACAGACGCACACAAAGCCGGAGGCATCGGGTCGCCGCCCAGCGACGCAGGCCCGCGCAGCAACCAGCCACGACAGCGCCGCACCCGCTCCGCCGCACCGTCAGGACCACGCCTACGCACAGACCGTGCACGGCCAATGCGCCTTCTGCAAACTGCCGTATGAGATCAGCCACGATACGGAAGCCGATCCGATCTGCGCGGCTTGCGCAAGCCCATTGCTCATGACCAAGGCGCTCCAGAGCGGGCCAAACAGCAACCGCGCCGAACAACGCATCGCGCGCGAACAGGCGATCGTGTTCTTCACCGGCTGGCCGCAGCAGCCCGGCAGGCGCGCCAAGATCAAAGATCTGTCGCCGCACGGCATGCTGATCCACGCCGATCAGCCGTTGACGGAGGGCCAGATCATCAAGGCCAACGGCGAACTGCTGAGCACCGTTGCGCGCGTCGTCAACTGCCGACCGTTGCCGCACGAGGAACCGGGCGTATACGGCATCGGCGTCGAGTTCATCACCTTGCTGTTGCGGCAGGGTCACGGGACATTTTTTTCCGCTGATGCGTAAGGCACCAACTCAGACGGCTTACCTGACGCGCACCACCCGCGCATCGGCCAGTTGATCTAAAGTTTCACTTCGAATTTGAATCCGCGTGATGACACAGCGGCGCACGGCCATCGAGTTGAAAGTTGCCAGCCAGCTTATGCCGGGGACTTCAGTCCGATTTGTCTGCCGCGCTGTCATCCGGCTGACCCGCGTCTTTCTCCTGCTGTTTGCGCTGGGCTTTCTCGTCCTTCTTTTTCTTTTTGGCGATCTCTTTCTGACGCTTTTCGAACTGGTAGTTTGGTTTTGCCAAGGCTGGAACCTCCTAAGGTCATCCGAATGTTGAGGCGGGGCGCTGTTCGCACGGCCGTCCGGGGTGTGGGTTCATGAGCATCCACATCGGCCCGGGCTGGTCTGTTCCAGCCCAGGCTTGGTGCCAGTTTACAGCACTACACACTCAACGTCCCACAACCGCCCTGAAATGGCGATGGCATCGAGGTCAGCGGCGGGGACCGGGCGGCCGAGATGATAACCCTGGGCTTCGTGGCAACCGAGACTGTTGAGGAATTCGAGCTGCGCACGGGTTTCCACACCTTCGGCGATCACCTTGAGATTGAGGCCACGCGCCATGGCGATGATGGCGGTGGTGATCGCGGCGTCGTCAACATCCTCGTGGATGTCGCGCACGAAGGACTGGTCGATCTTGAGTTTGTGGATCGGAAAGCGCTTCAGATAACTGAGGCTGGAGTAACCGGTGCCGAAGTCATCGATGGAGATCATCACGCCAAGCATGCTCAGATGCTTGAGCAGGTCAACGGTCTCGGCTTCATGGCGCACCAGGATGCTCTCGGTGAGTTCGATTTCCAGCAGCGAGGCGGGGGCGCCGCAGTCGTGCAGCACCTGCTCCAGCGTCTCAAGCAGATTGCCGCGCCAGAACTGCCGCGAGGAAATATTCACCGCCATACGAAAATCCGGCGCACCGGCCCGGCGCCAGGCAATGCCCTGCCGGCAGGCCTCGCGGAGCACCCATGCGCCAATCGGTACGATCAGCCCGGTCTCTTCGGCCAGCGGGATGAACGTGCCGGGCGCAACCAATCCGCGTTCCGGGTGCCGCCAGCGCAACAGGGCCTCCACGCCCACCAGACGGCCCGTGGCAATCTCCACCTGCGGTTGGTAGTGCAGCACAAACTCATTGCGTTCGAGAGCACGGCGCAGATCATTTTCCATGACCAGCCGTTCGAAGGCGCTCTCGTTCATGCGCGCGGCGTAGAAGTGGTAGGCGTTGCCGCCGCTGTGTTTGGCGTCGTACATGGCGGTGTCGGCATTTTTCATCAGGGTCTGCACATTCTCGCCGTCGTGGGGATAGATACTGATACCGATGCTGGGTGTGACATGCAACTCATAGTCGCGCACCCGGAACGGTGCGGACATCGCCACGACCACCTGCTGGGCAATCTGCGCGGCATCTTCCGGTTGGCCGATGTCCGGCACCACGATCACGAACTCATCACCGCCCTGACGCGCCACGGTATCCTCGGCACGCACACAGGCCTGCAGACGCTTGGCCACGGCGGCGAGCAGTTCATCGCCGACGGAGTGCCCGAGACTGTCGTTGATGAGCTTGAAGCGGTCGAGATCGATGAACAGCAGCGCCACCCGCAAATCACGGCGCGTCGATTGCAGAAAGGACTGCTCGATACGATCCTCGAGCAGAATCCGGTTGGGCAGCCCGGTCAGTACATCATGCTGCGCAAGGTGGCGGATCTGCGCCTCGATCTGCTTGCGTTCCTTGATATCGGAGGAGATCGCAATGTAGTTGGTGATCTCACCCGTCGGTTTGCGCACGCTGTTGATGGTCAGCCAACATGGATAGATCGCGCCGGCTTTGTGCCGATCCCATATCTCTCCCTGCCAGTGTCCGGTAGCCTTGATGGAAGCCCACATGCGTTGATAGAACGTCTCATCGTGATGACCGGAATTGAGCATGCTCGGTAATTTACCAAGCACCTCGTCCGCGCTATAACCGGTCAGTTCGCAAAAGGCCCGGTTCACCGACAGGATGCGTTGCTGCTCATCGGTGATGACAATGGCTTCGGCAGTATTATCGAACACCTTTGCCGCAAGCAGCGTCTGCGCCGCGGCGCGCTTGCGTTCGGAAGTGTCGCGCACGTTCACCATGACCAGGCGCTTGTTGGCAAGGCGCACCACCGAGGCCGCCACCTCCACCGGCACCAGCGCGCCGTTGCGGTGCCGGTAGTTGCACTCACCGAGATAATTCTGCTGTTGTTCCGACAGGCGCTGCATGTGCTGATTACACTCGCTGGCATCGATCGCCATCACGTCCGTCAGCGTCAGACGCCCAATGTCCTGCTCGGTGTAACCCAGCAATGACAGAAACCGCGGATTGGCCTCCAGCAACCGATGGGTGTCCGGATCGAAGGTGAAGATACCGTCCGATGCCTGGCTGATCAGCGAGCGGTAGCGTTCCTGATTCTCCAGGGCCATGGCCTGCGCACTGCTGCGCTCGCGTACCGACGCGGCCAGCACCAGGCCCGTCACGGCGACGACGTTGGCATACAACCACAGCAGGGTGTGCTCCTGGATGATGGCTTGGCCACTGAAGGGTCCCAGACCGTTGAGCGTGCCCCACAGCGCCAGCAGCGTGCCAAGCAGCGTCGACAGGGCCGCACCCTTGGGACCGAAACGCAGCGCCGCCCACACCAGCAACGGAAAGGTCGTGAACACCATCGGATGGATACCGAGCAGCGCCGCGCTGAGACCGCCGAAGATCATCAGCCCGAGCACGAGCTGCGTCAGTACCAGTACCATGGCTTCCACGACGCGCAGCGCGGACCAGGGCAGGTCATCGCGTCGTGTCCACACCAGCAGTACCGGCGCGAACACCAGGTCACCCATCGCATCCCCCATCCACCAGACCCGCACGACCGACAGGAAGCTTGACCACGGCACAACTCCGCCAGCGCACAGTGAAAGCACGCCCAGCGTGGCGCTGATCAAGGTGCTGCCGGTCGCGGCCACGACAATCAGCGCCACCACATGACGGACGCGGTCGAGCGAGAACGGCGTGCCGACGATGCGGTGCAACAGGTAGGCGCCGACGACAGCTTCCAGAGTATTGCCGGTTGCCATGCCCAGCGCCGCGGCCAGAGGGACAGTGGCGGTCAGCGCGTTGACGATAAATGAGCCCAGCGCCACGCCGGGCCATAAGCGGTAGCCAAAGATCAGCAGCGCCGCCAGCGACAGGCCCGACGGCGGCCAGATGAGCGTGACGCTCTTGCCGACCACGGACAGCGCCAGACCGAGCTTTGCAGTCAGGAAATACAAGCCGGTCAGCAGCGCGATCAGACCGAGGGTGGCATAGAGATGTCGCGATTCTGTGCCGCCACTCACGCGGTCGGTTTCGCGCACGGGCGACGTCGGCATTGCGGACACGCTGAGATTTCGCTGGTGGTTGCTGCTACTGGACATCACGGCTGACTGATCTTAAACCTGCTTGATTCGCCCGGCTGGGGGCCTTGCTTCGCAGCGGCAGGGAATCCGAGTGACACCTGTCCGGCTTGCCACAACGTTAGCGGCACGCCGGGGACACTCTAAACTTAAAAAAACCAATGTAGGGGCGGTAGACCCGCCCTAGCGGAGTTCGCGCTCGCTGGGAGAGCGATCTCACTCAAGACCCCGCGCGAATATCACGTCCTGCGGTAAATCTCCGCGCCCTGCTGGACGAATTCCACGGCCTTTTCGGCCATACCCTGCTTGAGCGCTGCCTCGGCCTTCACGCCGTGGGTCTTGGCGTAGTCGCGCACGTCCTGGGTGATCTTCATGGAGCAGAAGTGCGGGCCGCACATGGAGCAGAAGTGGGCCAGCTTGGCACTTTCTTTGGGCAGGGTCTCGTCGTGGAATTCCTGTGCCTTCTCTGGATCAAGTCCAAGATTGAACTGGTCGGCCCAGCGGAATTCAAAACGTGCCTTGGACAGCGCATTGTCACGCACCTGCGCGCCGGGATGACCCTTGGCCAGATCCGCGGCGTGTGCGGCGATCTTGTAGGTGACGATGCCATCGCGCACATCCTGCTTGTTGGGCAGACCGAGATGCTCCTTCGGCGTGACGTAGCAAAGCATGGCGCAACCGAACCAGCCGATCATGGCCGCGCCGATTCCGGAGGTGATGTGGTCGTAGCCGGGCGCGATGTCGGTGGTCAATGGGCCGAGGGTGTAGAACGGCGCCTCGTAGCATTCCTGCAGTTCCTTCTCCATGTTCTCCTTGATCAGATGCATGGGCACATGGCCGGGGCCTTCGATCATCACCTGCACGTCGTGTTCCCAGGCGTATTTGGTCAACTCGCCGAGCGTCTGCAATTCGGCGAACTGCGCGGCGTCATTGGCATCGGCGATGGAGCCGGGGCGCAGACCGTCGCCGAGCGAGAACGACACATCGTAGGCCTTCATGATCTCGCAAATGTCCTCGAAGTGCGTGTAGAGGAAGTTTTCCTTGTGGTGGGCGAGGCACCACTTGGCCAGGATCGAGCCGCCGCGCGAAACGATGCCGGTCATGCGTTT
>JBGPWJ010000300.1:0-2611 GCA_041492115.1 Gammaproteobacteria bacterium | reverse complement strand
TAATCAGCGCTTTTCTCTATAAAATAAGGAGACCAACCATGCTCGGTGTATTCCTCGATCGCGACACCGTCGATCGCAGCGATCTGGATCTGGCGGCCCTGCTCGGTGTCCTGCCGGACTGGCGGTTGCACAACTACACGCGGCCGGAGCAGCTCGCCGAACGCCTCGCGGAGGCCACGGTCGTGGTCAGCAACAAGGTGCGGCTTGATGCGGCGGCGTTTGCGGCCGCGCCGCAATTGCGGCTGGTCTGTGTGGCGGCCACCGGCACCAATAATGTCGATCTGGACGCGGCGCAACGGCATGGCATCACGGTCTGCAATGTGCGCGGTTACGCCACGCCGGCGGTGGTGCAACATGTGTTCACACTGATCCTGGCGCTGACGACGCGCTTGCCCGAGTACCAGCGCGATGTCGCCAGCGGCCGCTGGCAGGCCAGTCCGTACTTCTGCCTGCTCGATCATCCGATCCGCGAACTCGCCGGGCGCACGCTGGGCATCGTCGGCTACGGCGAACTCGGCAGCGCCGTGGCGCAGGTCGCTGCGGCCTTCGGCATGTCGGTGCTGATAGCGCAGCGCGCGGGCGGTGCCGCGCAAGCCGATCGTATCGCGCTGTCGGAATTATTGCCGCAGGTGGATGTGCTCAGTCTGCATTGTCCATTGACGCCGCTGACGCGCGGGCTGATCGGAGCGCGGGAGTTGGCATTGATGAAACCGGATGCGCTGCTCATCAACACCGCACGCGGCGGCCTGGTCGACGAGGCCGCGCTGGCCGTCGCCTTGCGCAGCGGCAAACTCGGTGGCGCGGGCATCGACGTGCTGTCCGAGGAACCACCGCACCACGACAATCCGCTGCTCGCTGCCCGTATTCCCAATCTGATCGTCACACCGCACATCGCCTGGGCCAGCCGCGAGGCACGCCAGCGCGTGATCGATGCGATCGCGACGAATATCCGTGCCTTTCTCGCCGGCACTCCGGTTAATGTGGTGTGACGTCGCGCCGCATCCACCACTTGCGCAGTTCCTCCAGCAACAGCATGCTCAACGCAAAGGGCACGACAAACAGCCATACCTGCCATGAGATCGGTGTGGTGCCGTAGATCAGGTTGCCGATGTGGCTGTAGTCGATAAGCAGGATCAGCACTATCTCAAACGCGATGGCCGCGAAGATCCAGCGGTTGGCGGTGAATGACAGCGAGAATACCGAGGCCCGTTCGCTGCGGCATAACCAGACATTGACGATCTGCATGACGATGATTGCGCTCAGACAGGCTGTGGTGGCCTGCAAATAAAGCGGTGCATCGACCGCCAGCGCTTGCCCATAGTGCCAACCACCGTTATGCAGCACGAAGAAATAAGCCGCCATGGCCGCGCCGGCGGTGATCACGCCGAGGAACAGGTAAGCACGCAGCAGCAGCGGCCGATTCAACAGCCGTTCCTGGCGTGGTCGCGGCGGTTGTCGCATCACCAGCGGGTCGGGTTTCTCGACACCCAGGGCCAGGGCCGGTAACAGATCGGTGCCCAGATCCACCGCGAGAATCTGCACAATCGTCAGCGGCAGCGGAACGCCGAACAATACGAACGCCAGATACGGCACGACTTCCGAGGTGTTGGAGGTCAGGATATAGGTGAGAAATTTACGGATGTTCTGGAACACCGCGCGGCCCTCCTCGACGGCATCGACGATACTCGCGAAGTTGTCATCCATGAGAATCATGTCCGCCGCCTCACGTGCCACATCGGTACCACCGATGCCCATGGCGATGCCGATGTCCGCGGCGCGCAAGGCCGGGGCATCGTTTACGCCATCGCCGGTCAATGCCACGATGTGTTGCTTGGCCTGCAGCGCGCGCACGATGTGCATCTTCTGATCGGCGCCGACGCGCGCGAAGATGATTTCCGGTGCATCGAGGGCCAGCCGCAGTTGGGTGTGCGACAGATGGGCCAGTTGCTGGCCGGTAATTACCTCGGGGTTTGCGCTCTGCACCAGGCCGATCTGCCGGGCCACGGCCAGTGCCGTGTGCGGATGATCACCTGTGACCATGATCACCTTGATACCGGCCTGGTGGCATTTGCTGATCGCCTCCGGCACTTCGGGCCGCGGCGGGTCTTCCAGGCCCGCCAGCCCGGTGAGGATCAGATCCTGCTCCAGATGGTTGCGATCATAACCGGGCTCGACCGCACGCCAGGCGAATCCCAGCACGCGCAGTCCGTCATTCGCCATGTGTTCCTGTGTCTGCAGGAATTGCTCGCGCCATTGTGGCGTGAGTTGCTGCGGGCCCGTGTCAGTCTGTACGTATCGGCACAGCGGCAACAGCGTCTCCAGCGCACCCTTGGTGTACAGCCGCAGGCCGTCCGGCATCCGGTGCAGTGTCGAAAGCCGCTTGCGGTCGGAGTCGAAGGGGATCTCATCGACGCGCGGTGCAGTGGTAGTGTCGGGCTCGGCGGCATCCGCCATTTGCAGCAGCGCGACCTCCATAGGATCGCCCAGCCATTCGCTGTGAGTGTTGCGCTCAACATATTTCAGGTTGTGACACAGGCGCGCCGCGTTGGCGAACTCGGCGTGTCTGGACAGAAGAGCACTTGCGGGCACTAGCATCTCGCCATGCAGATAC
>JBGPWJ010000227.1:0-4437 GCA_041492115.1 Gammaproteobacteria bacterium | reverse complement strand
GGCCTCCGGGAGGCGTTCGGCATCGTCCACGACCAGCAACGCGAGCTGTCCCTGGGCCTGCATTTCGTCGAGTTGCGTGCGCAGGTGCGCAAGGTCCGCGCCCGGAACATGAAAGCCGATGGCCAGATCTTCGACCAGATCATGGGCGTTGCCGAGGGCATCGGCCTCCAGATGACAGACCTGCCAGTTGCTGTTGGCACGTTGCAGGTACTGCTGCAACACGCAGGTCTTGCCCACGCCCGGCTCGCCAATCACCAGCAGCAGCAGCATGCCGAAGTCGGTGAGATTCTGCAGCATGTCGAGGCGCTGGGTGAGCGCGTTGTCGGCGCAGAAGAATTCCGGGTCCGGCGCGGCAGCGAAGGGTTCGCGTTGCAGGCCGAAGCGCGCCAGATAATCGGACTCTTGTGGGGATTGTTCGTCGGTCATTGCGTCACTCACTCCGGTCGTTCCAGGCCTTGCGCGAACATCACGCGACAGCCTCGTTTGAGTTGCGCGTCGCGCGCCTGCAGGAGGGCGTTCATGGCGGCATCAAGATCAGCAAAATACTGTCTACGCACACGCCCGGCCGCGCCCAGATTGCCCGATTCAACTATCAAGGTCCAGCCCTCCAACAGGTCTTCCTGCAACAGCAGATGATAGAAGCGCGGCGGCTTGTCTTCCAGCGCGGGGGTTTGCATGTAGATGCGCATAGTTCTTCAAGTTGGGTGCGCTTGCGCACGTGTTATTCCCGGAATTTTACTTACGCGTGCGCAAGCACACCCGACATCAGCTCAACTGCCCGGGATCGAATACGCGATTGTACTCCGCAATCGCATAGCGGTCGGTCATGCCGGCGATGTAGTCGGCAACGCCCCGGGCGCGCCCGGCCAGATCATTCTGCTGTTCCAGTTCCGCGACGCTGCGCTGCGCATCGGGCGGCAGCAGGCGCACATCGTCGAAAAAGGCCGGGAACAGCGCGCTGATGACGCGCGCCGCCTTGGCGGTCATGCGGTGCACGCGGTAATGACGGTACAGGTTGTGGCGCAGAAAACGTTTCAGTTCCAGATTCTGCTCGCGCATCTCCGGGCTGAAGGCGATCAGTGCCTCGGGCTGCGCGCGCACCGCGTCGCTGTCGGCCGGTACGGCGGCGGCGAGCCGGGTCTGACTGGTTTCGATCAGATCGACCACCTGACGGTTGATCATGCGTCGCACCACCTCGTGGATGGCGCGCCGTTCCGAGATCGCGGGATACGTCGCGCACACCTCGGCGTATTGCTCGCGGAACAGTTGAATCCCGTTGAGCTGTTCGAGACTGAGCAGCCCGGCGCGCAGGCCGTCGTCGACGTCGTGACTGTTGTAGGCAATCTGGTCGGACAGATCGGTGAGCTGCGCTTCCAGATTGGGTTGGCGCTGGTCCTGAAAGCGCCGGCCGATTTCGCCGAGCTCCGCCGCCTTGGCCAGCGAGCAGTGTTTGAGTATGCCCTCGCGGGTTTCGAACGTCAGATTCAAACCACGGAACGCGGCGTAGCGTTCTTCCAGTTCATCGACCACGCGCAGCGACTGCAGATTGTGCTCGAAGCCACCGTAATCGCGCATGCAGGCGTTGAGCGCGTCCTGGCCGGCGTGGCCGAACGGCGTGTGACCGACATCGTGCGCCAGCGCGATGGCCTCGGTGAGGTCTTCGTTGAGATGCAGGGCCCGCGCTACGGAGCGCGCGATCTGCGCCACTTCGATGGAGTGCGTCAGGCGCGTGCGGAACAGATCGCCTTCGTGATTGACGAACACCTGGGTCTTGTATTCGAGACGCCGGAACGCCGCCGAGTGGATTATGCGGTCGCGGTCGCGCTGGTATTCGCTGCGGTAAGCCGGGCCGGGCTCGACGTGCTGGCGGCCGCGTGAAGTCGCGTCGCTGGCGGCGTAGGGCGCGAGGCCGGGAAGTGCGGGCGTCGGTGTCGGTGCGCGACTACTCATGACGCACGCGCGCCCGACTGTTGCGTGTCGTGTTCAAGGCTCGCGCGTAACTGCGCCGGATCGTAATCACCGCTGACCACTGACGCACCGATTCCCTTAAGCAGCACCAGCCGCACGCGGCCGTCTTTGACCTTTTTGTCCACGGCCATCAGATCGAGAAAACGCGCAGCGTCGAGTTGCGCCGGCGGCTGCGTCGGCAGGTGCGCACGCGCGATCAATGTATCGACGCGCGCCACGTCTATGCTGCTGATCCAACCCTGACGCTGCGACAAGCGCGCCGCCATGCACATGCCCGCGGCCACCGCTTCGCCGTGCAGCCAGGCGCCGTAGCCCATGCCGGTCTCGATGGCGTGACCGAAGGTGTGGCCGAAGTTGAGCAGCGCGCGCTGACCGCTTTCGCGCTCGTCCGCCACCACCACCTCGGCCTTGTTGCGGCAGGAACGTTCGATGGCATAGGCGAGCACGTCGGGATTGCGCGCGAGCAGCGCATCCAGGTTGGATTCCAGCCAGGCGAAGAATGCCGCGTCGCGGATCAGTCCGTATTTGATCACTTCGGCGAGACCGGCGGACAGTTCGCGGTCCGGGAGTGTGTTGAGTGTTGCCGTGTCGGCGATCACACAGCGCGGCTGATAGAACGCACCGATCATGTTCTTGCCGAGCGGGTGATTGACACCGGTCTTGCCGCCCACCGAGGAATCGACCTGCGCCAGCAGCGTGGTCGGCACCTGTATGAAGTTTACGCCGCGCTGATAGCTGGCCGCGGCAAATCCTGTTATATCGCCAACCACACCGCCACCCAGTGCGATGAGGGTGATATCGCGGTCGCAGCGATTTTGCAGCAGTGCGTCGAAGATGCGGTTCAGAACGTCCAGCGTCTTGTATTTCTCGCCGTCCGGCAGGATGACGTTGTGCTGCCGGAAGCCGATCAATGCGGCGCTTAAACGTTCCAGATACAAGGGCGCGACCGTTTCGTTGCTGACCACCAGCACCTGCCGGCCGTGGATGTGCGGCGCGAGCAGTTCCGCGCGGCCCAGCAGGCCGGCACCGATGTAGATGGGATAACGACGCTCGCCGAGTTCGACATTCAGAGTTTGCATGCGTGCAGCATAAAGAAAAACCGACGGGACGCCAAGGAATACGGACGATGCAGGATGGGTGGAGCGTAGTTCGTAGGGTGGGCAGCTTCGCTGCCCACGCGTTCAAACACGAAGGTTCAACGGATTGATGAACCGCGCGGGCAACAGCAAGGCGGTTGCCCACCCTACAATTTCTTGAGGATTTCCTTCACCACCGCGGCCACACTGCGCCCGTCGGTCTTGATCACCAGGTCGGCGATCTCGCGGTACAGCGGTTCGCGCTGTTCCAGCAATTCGGTGAGACGGGCGCGCGGGTCATCGGTGTGCAGCAGCGGGCGGTGCCGGTCGCGGGAGGTGCGCTTGAGTTGTTGTTCGACCGTGGTGTGCAGGTAGACCACGCGGCCGCGCGCGGCGAGGTTGGCGCGGTTGTCCGCATCGAGCACCGCGCCACCGCCGGTGGCGAGGACGATGTTGTCGAGCTGGGTCAGCTCATCGATCATGGCGTGCTCACGTGAGCGAAAGCCTTTCTCGCCCTCCAACTCGAAGATCAGCGGAATATCGGCGCCGGTGCGCGCCTCGATCTCTTTGTCACTGTCGTGGAATTCCAGCCCGAGCTCGCGCGCCAGCGCCTTGCCGATGGTGGTCTTGCCGGCACCCATGGGGCCGATGAGGAAGAGGTTGACTGGAGAATTCATGCGCACAGCATTACCGGCCGAACTGCGGCTGTCAACGCGGTGGATCGACAGAGGGCACCCCGGCAAGCCGGGGTGCCCTCTGTCAGATCACGGTATTTTCAGAGTAACGGTGGCGACGGCATCACCCGTAAAGTACGTAATCGTGGCCGTGTCATTCTTTGTAACCGTGCCGCCAACGGTGATAGTAGATGACAACCTACCATTCACATCCGTACGGCCACCGGTAGCACTGACAGTTATCCCACCGGCATTGGTGGTGATTGTGACACTGGCACTCACCGGAACGAACGGCAGTAGAATCGTATCGCCGCCGTCTCTGAGGTCGACGACCACCGTGGCACTACCGCCTATAGCCGCAGGTAGTGGGGTCAGCGTCCAGCCCGCGATGCTGGACAGGCAGAATGTACCTCGTTCCACCGTGGAGGCGCTGTTATTGTTGGTCGACGCCACCACATACACCTGGGCAGACAGCTTATCTGAATCGTTGCTGCCGTAACGGGTGTCCACCAGATTATAATCATCGGGGCCGATTGGGCTTACTGATGGCGTATAACCATAGCACCCAGTCAGTATGGTATTGCTGTTTGCAGGATAGGAGATCTTAAAGGTCGCTTTGCCATCCTTGGTAACCCCCGTACCCTTAACCAAATTATTACTGACATCCACACCGAAAATATCCGTGCCAATCATCGCGGCGCCGACTACGTAAGTGAGTC
>JBGPWJ010000178.1:0-5608 GCA_041492115.1 Gammaproteobacteria bacterium | reverse complement strand
TACCACGCGATGAATCGCCGCAAGTTCTTCCGCCGCGATCAACGTACCGGTGGGATTGGATGGCGATGCCAGCAGCACGGCGACGGTGCGTGCTGTCCAGGCGCGTTCAACAAGTTCGGCAGTGAGTTGAAAATCCGTCGCGGCTGTCACGGCGATGCCGACCGCCTCGCCTTCCACCAGACGGACGAAGTGCCGGTTGCAGGGATAACCGGGATCGGCCATCAGTACCTGATCACCGGGATCGATCAACACTGACAAAACGAGCTGCAGTGCGCCTGACGCGCCGGGCGTGATGACGATGCGTTCCGGGGTGATGTTCAGACCTTGATCCTGCTGATAATGACCGCTGACAGCGGCGCGCAATTCCGGCAGCCCGCAGGCTGGCGTGTAATGCGTGCGGCCGTCGGCGAGGGCGCGCTGGCCGGCGGCGATGATGGGCTGAGGAGTAACGAAATCGGGTTCGCCGATCTCCATGTGCACGATATCGGCACCGGCCGCTTCCAGTGCGCGGGCCCGCGCCAGCAGGTCCATCACATGGAAGGGCTGGATGTCCGCCATGCGGCGGGCGATGCGTGCCTCAGTCACGGGTAGGCCTTGGCATGCAGTGCCCGCAGCATGGCCACATCCACGTAACGCGCGTCAGAGACGGCGCCGGACAGCACCTGGCAGGGTCGATCCGGTTCGCCGAGATTGTCGAGCAGAATCAGGGCACCGCTGAAATCGTGGTCGCGGGTGTAGTCGTTCAGGGTGACGACCGTCGCGACCCCGGCGCCGCGCGAGGCGCGCACGCCATTCTCGGAGTCCTCGAAACTCAGGCATTGCGTGGCATTGAGACTGAGCGCGTGCAGCGCATAACGATAAATATCCGGCGCGGGTTTCTTGGCCGGCACGCTGTCGCCGGCGGCGATCACCTCGAACCAGCCGGGGCTGTCGCGGTGCAGCGAATGCTCCAGCAGGGCGATGACATTGGCAGGCGTGGTGGTGGTGACGATCGCCAGCCGCAGACCGGTGCGGCGCGCCTCATCGATCAGGCGCGCCACGCCCGGACGCAAGGGGATGCGGCCCTCGGCGAGCCGGCGCGTGTACAGCGCCGTCTTGGTCAGGTGCAGCTCGGCGATCCACTGTTTCAGGTCGGCGGGTACAGCGAATGTCGGCCGTTGTGTGTTGATATAATGCAGAATACGCTCGCGCCCACCGGTGACGGCGAGCAGTTCGCCATACAGCGCGATGGACCAGTTCCAGTCCAGGCCGGCGTCGGCGAAGGCTTGGTTGAAGCACTGGCGGTGAATCTCCTCGGTGTCGGCCAGGGTTCCGTCGACATCGAACAACAGGGCGGCAAGCGCGGTCATAGTTTTCTCTCGACGGGGATGGCATAGCATACCGGATGCCACCCTGTGGTTCATGCGCCGAAAGGTGTGCCAAATCAGCTGATCCGTGAACCACCCTACAGGTTTTGTCAAGCTCTGCCGCTGTACTGTCCCAGATAAAATGTTGGGTTGCTTGCAGCAATTTTTCGAATCTGGTATAGAATCGCGTTCTATTTTTCGCCGTCGAGTCAGGAGTACTGGAATGTCAGCCAAGAAAGCGCCAGCCAAGAAGCCCGCCGCCAAGCCAGCGGCAGCAAAGCGCGCCCCCGCCAAGGCCCCGGCCGCCAAGCCCGTGGCCACGAAGCCAGCCGCCGTCAAACCGGCCGTCAAGAGCGTCGCCAAGCCTGCCGTGAAAAGCCCGGCCAAGCCTGCACTGAAGAGCGTGCCCAAGCCTGCCGTGAAGATCGCAGCCAAACCTGCACTGAAGAGTGTGCCCAAACCTGCCGTCGCACCCGTACAGCCCACCGCGAAGAAATCCGCGGTCGATCTGGTGACGTTCCATGACTTCAAACCCTACAAGCTGCAAAAGGGCGAGGAGTATATGAACGATGCGCAGGTGGCTCACTTCCGCCAGATCCTCATGGCGTGGAAGAAGCAACTGATGGAGGAAGTGGACCGCACCGTGCATCACATGCAGGACGAAGCGGCCAATTTCCCCGACCCCAACGACCGCGCCACGCAGGAATCCGAATTCAGCATGGAACTGCGCACCCGCGACCGCGAGCGCAAGCTCATCAAGAAAATCGATGAAGCCTTGAGCAACCTCGACACGCGCGAGTATGGTTTCTGCGATTCCTGCGGCATTGAAATCGGTATCCGGCGCCTTGAGGCACGGCCCACGGCGAGCCAGTGCATCGACTGCAAGACGCTGGACGAGATCCGCGAAAAACAGATGGGCACCTGACCGCCGCGCGCGGCCTTGAAGAGACTCAGCAGAAGGCCGGCGCAAGCCGGCCTTCTGCTTTGCGTTTCATTACCACGACGAAAACCCAATAAAGAACGTCCACTCTCTCTGCGAGAGTAGGCTCCGTAGGGGCGGGTCTCAGACCCGCCCTGCATGAGCTTGAGATAGTGCCAAGACCTGGGCGGGTCTCAGACCCGCCCCTACGTTTATTTGGGGTTATGTAGGTGTAATTCGGATCATTGCCATGAATGATTATGTCGGACGCTTTGCACCCTCGCCCACCGGTCCGCTGCATGTCGGCTCGCTGATCGCCGCGACGGCGAGCTATCTTCAGGCGCGCAGCATGCGCGGAACCTGGCTGCTGCGCATCGAAGACCTCGATCCGCCGCGCGAAATGCCGGGTGCCAGTGACGAGATACTGCGCACACTGGAGGCCTACGGATTTACCTGGGACGGCGCTGTGCTGTATCAGAGCCGACGCCATGCCATTTATCAGGTCGCTTTGGACAGACTGGCTGCAGCGGGATTGGTCTATCCCTGCGCCTGTACCCGCAGCGAGATCGCCGATTCCACGTTGGAGGGCCCGCACGGGCCGGTGTATCCCGGCACCTGCCGCAATGGCTTGCCGGCCGGACGTGCACCGCGCACGCTGCGGGTACGCAGCGCCGGTGCCGGCATCGAGTATGTCGATGCCTTGCTGGGTCCGCAGCGTCACGATCTCGAAACAGAGACCGGCGATTTCGTGGTGCGGCGTGCCGATGGTCTGACTGCCTATCAGCTCGCGGTGGTGCTCGACGACGCCCTGCAAGGCGTGACGCAAGTGGTACGCGGCAGCGACCTGCTCGATTCAACACCGCGCCAGATCCATCTGCAACGCCTGCTGGGCCTGCCGACGCCCGGCTATCTGCATGTGCCTGTGGCGATCAACGCGCGCGGCGAGAAGCTTAGCAAGCAGACCGGCGCGGCGCCGGTCAGCCGGGATTGGCCGGCCAAGACCCTTAGCGCGGTGCTGAAGTTTCTCGGTCAGCGGCCGCCTGCGGAGTTGCGTGATGCCGATCTCGATGCGCTCTGGCAATGGGCTATAACGCATTGGGACGCGGCGCGCCTGCCGCGCGTGCAGCAGTCCACCGTGGATGCCGAGGGTGTGGATTTCGGCTATCATGACCGCAGTGATGCATGACCTGTCCGGAGTGTTTTCAATGGTTGCGAATGCTGACGCCGTACAACATGACAACGCGTTTCTGCGCGCCTTTCATGGCTCTTTGACCAGCACACTGCGCTGGCCTGATCTGGACGCCTTCTGGCACGTACTGCGCCGCCACGCTGCTGCCGGCTGGTATGTCTATGCCCTGGGCGAAACCCCACCGCAAACGCCTGTTGAGGCGGACAAGCTGCGTGAGTTCATTACCGAGATGGACACGCTGCTGCGCAAGGAGCATCAGGAGGAGTACTGTGCCATCGTCTACGCCGACGATCTGAACGCGCCGACACTAGTTAAGATATTCGATCCCAATAATCTGGGCGTGTCCTGCGGCTATAGCGATAACCCGCCGTTGCCGGGCTGGGTGCTATCGCTGGAACCGCCGGTGGACATCGTCGCCATGGCGCATACCGCCAGCCGCAAGCGCTGGTGGCAGAAAATATTTTCTTGATGGCTCTGGATAGCACTCGTTGCAATAGGGATGTAGCCTGGGTTGAACGAAGTGAAACCCGGGTTTCGCTGTCGCTCAACCCAGGCTACAGCCTAAGACGTCATTCATAGAGTAAGTCCCCTCTCCCTCCGGGAGAGGGCCAGGGTGAGGGAAATAGATTCACTGCCAACTTCCCCCTCACCCCAACCCTCTCCCCCACTTGCGCGGGGGCGAGGGAGAAGTTTAGAGGTTACCTGATAGTTCTACAAAAACGCGGAGGCAGTCCATGTCCGACGAAAAGATCTATCCCGTCCCGGCCGCGGTCGCGACGCGCGCCTACATCGATGAACAAAAATATCAGTCCATGTACGCGCGCTCGATAGACGACCCGGAAGGCTTCTGGTCTGAGCAGGCAAAACAGCTGCTCGACTGGACGCAGCCCTGGACCAAGGTGATGGACTGCGATTTTCAGCAGGGCAAAATCCGCTGGTTTGACGGCGGTCGTTTGAATGTCTGCCATAACTGCGTCGACCGGCACCTGCCCACGCGCGCTGATCAGACGGCGATCATCTGGGAAGCTGATGATCCCTCGATCGCGAAGCAGATCAGCTATCGCGAACTGCATGCCGAGGTCTGTCGTTTCGCCAATGTACTGAAGTCGCGTGGCGTGAAGAAGGGCGACCGGGTCTGCATCTACATGCCGATGATCCCCGAAGCGGCCATGGCCATGCTGGCCTGCGCGCGCATCGGCGCGGTGCATTCGGTGGTGTTCGGCGGCTTCTCGCCGGAGTCGCTCAAGGACCGCATTCTTGATTCCGATTGCCGTGTGGTGATCACCGCCGATGAAGGCATGCGCGGCGGTAAAAAAGTGTCGCTCAAGGCCAATACCGATCAGGCGCTGCGCGCCTGTCCTGCTGTGCATACCGTGCTAGTGGTGCGCCATACGGGCGGCGCGCTCGACTGGCACGCGCCGCGCGATTGCTGGTACCACGAACTCAGCGCTCAGGCCTCGGCCGATTGTCCGGTGGAACCGATGGACGCCGAGGACCCGCTTTTTATTTTGTATACCTCCGGTTCCACCGGTAAACCCAAGGGGGTATTGCATACCACCGGCGGTTATCTGCTGTTCGTCGCGATCACCCACAAATACATCTTCGATTATCACGATGGCGACATTTACTGGTGCACGGCCGATATCGGCTGGGTGACCGGGCATTCCTACATCGTCTACGGTCCGCTCGCCAACGGCGCGACCACGCTGGTGTTCGAAGGCATACCCACCTATCCGAGTGCGTCGCGCTTCTGGGAAGTGATCGACAAGCATCAGGTGAATATCTTCTACACCGCGCCCACCGCGATACGCGCGTTGATGCGCGAAGGCGATGCGCCGGTCAAGCGCACCTCACGCCAGAGTCTGAAGTTGCTCGGCACCGTCGGCGAGCCGATCAACCCCGAGGCATGGGAATGGTATTACCACACGGTGGGCGACGCCCGTTGTCCGATCGTCGATACTTGGTGGCAGACCGAGACCGGCGGCATCTTGATCACGCCGCTGCCCGGCTGCACCGCTCTCAAACCCGGTTCCGCGACGCGGCCGTTCTTCGGTATCGTGCCGGCATTGATGGACCCGGAGGGCAAAGTGCTCGACGGCCCCGCCTCAGGCAATCTGGTGATCACACGTTCCTGGCCGGGCCAGATGCGCACTG
>JBGPWJ010000217.1:0-4620 GCA_041492115.1 Gammaproteobacteria bacterium | reverse complement strand
CTCTGCCCCACCATCGGTTGTAAACTGTTGGCTCTACAGCACTTAGCGGGTGTGGTCTAATGGTAGAACCTCAGCTTCCCAAGCTGATGACGTGGGTTCGATTCCCATCACCCGCTCCATCTATTTCACAGCAACGCCTCTTTCGGAGAACGACACGATGAATCTCATCGACAGAGTCAAACGTCTGTTGCTGCAACCCAAGGAGGAATGGCAGGTCATCGATAAGGAAAGCGTCGATGTTGCGGACTTGTACAAGTCGTACATTGCCCCCTTGGCGGCCATCGGTCCGGTGTGCAGCCTCATCGGCATGTCGGTGGTGGGCACGTCTCTCGCCGGGATGGGTACCGTCCGTGTTTCATTCGGCTCGGCGCTGGTCCAATCGGTGCTGATCTTCGGACTCATGCTGGGCGGCGTCTATGTGATCGCGTTGATCATCGACGCCTTGGCGCCGACCTTCGGCGCGCAGCGCAGTAAATCCCAAGCACTCAAACTTGCGGCTTACGCCAGCACCGCCTCCTGGTTGGGCGGTGTCTTTACCTTGTTCCCCCCGCTCAGTATTCTCAGCATGTTGGCGGCCTTGTACAGCCTCTATCTCTTCTACCTGGGCCTGCCGATTCTGATGCGCGTTCCCGAGGACCGGATCATCGGCTATACCGCAGTGGTAGTCCTCAGTACGATAGTTCTGTTCATCGTGATCGACGCGGTAATACCCATGCCGACACCGATACTGCCGGCCACCGGAACGATCGGCCAGTAATCGGCGCGCCGTATTTCACCCCGCGGTGTAACGGCGGCACGGCGGTAGCAGACGCTGCCGCGACAGATGGGCATGCAGATCCTGCGGCGGCAGCTTGCCCAGATCCTTGGCGAATTCCTGGACGTGCACGCCGGCCTTCAGTAGCGGATCGATGGCGTTGCGCAGAAATCCCAGCATGCGCTTCTGCGCAACCAGGATGACATGCTGAGTATTGTTTGATTTGACCAAGCGCGTCGCCTCTTCGGCAATATCGCGGGCAAAGCGGCGCTCGAATTCGTCCTCGTGCTGCTCGCGGTGGTCATCGTAGCCGTGCGACGGTCCGCCGCCGGGGGCGCGATTGCGACCGGCCTTGCCGGCACTCCACAGCGTTCCCTCATGCGCCTTATTTTCCGGGTTGATCAGGTCACTGAGTTCGACCAGCCGCGGGCCGGACTCCAGTTCGGGAATGCTTGCGTCTTCCAGTGTGAAGAATCGGGCGCGGCTACCACCTGCAACAATGACGCTGTAATGATTCATCGAGTGACTCCTGCTTGGGCTGAGGATGGGACGGGCAGCCGCCACCGCGTCAAGGCTTGCGCCTTGGCGCAGGACGAGCACCGGTCCGGAGGATGGAATCGTGTGTGCGGCGGCTGCGCGTGTCATGCGCCGCGCCAGGGTTCGCGCACCGCGTCGCGCCGCAGAGCGGTGCAGCGAGGCGTGCGATACGGACGGTCTGATGACATGACGGCTGTCGCCTGATTGTGTCGTCGGATTCTGGCGACGGGGCGGGGAACCGCCCCGGAAAAACACTCCCTGTACTTTATACTGTAGCCACTAATCCGCAGAGTGCCAACCATCCTGATGGGTTATGTCCAGGCGTACGGTATATCAGCCTAGCAATGCCCAAATGCACGAGGTGACCATGCGTAAATTGTTGCGACTCATCGCGGTAAGCGTCGGTATCTTAGTGCTGATCGGGGTTGTGCTGGCCCTGGTGGTCCCGCACCTGCTCGATCCGAATGCCTACAAGGACCGGCTCAGTATCCTGGTCAAAGAGCGCACCGGCCACACGCTGACCATCGGCGGTGACATCAAACTCGCGGTATTTCCCTGGGTGGCTTTGGAACTCGGTCCGGTGCAATTGAGCAATGCGCCGGGATTTGGCGCTGCGCCGCTCGCGCAGGCGCAACACACCTCGGTGCGGGTCAAGCTGTTGCCGCTGCTGCGCAAGCAGGTGCAGATCGACAAAATCAGTCTGGATGAGCTGCGCGTGTACCTTGCGCGTGATGCCCGCGGTCAGGTCAACTGGCAGGGAATCGGCCCAGCATCCAGCACCAAAACGGCGCCCAGCACCCAGAGCGCGGCCGGCCCGGCCCTGGCCTTGCTGGAGGTCGGCGGCATCGAACTGCGCAATGCCAGTCTGGAGTGGGATGACCGGCGCGCGGGCAGCGCCTACCAAGTCAGCGACATCAATGTACATACCGGGCGGTTCGCGCCCGGCAAGCCGTTCGATGTGACGATCGGCTGCGCTGTTGCCAGCGGACAGAACACACCGGTCTATCGAATCCAGTTGAAAAGCACTGTGAACGCCGATCCGGCGACGCAACGCTACCAGTTGCGCAAGACCCGTTTGGAACTGGGTCTGCCGCAAGGCGGCGCGGTGACGCTGAGCAGCGATGTGGACCTCGACCTGGCGAAACAGAGCCTGGCCATGCCGGTCATTGAACTCAGTACGCACGATCTCAAGCTGATCGGCCAGTTGCAAGGCAGTCAGATCCTCGACAATCCTGATCTGCGCGGCGAACTGCAACTCGCGCCGTTCAGTCCGCGCGAACTGCTGAAGACGCTCGGCAAGCCGCTGCCCACGAGTGCCAACCCCACCGTCCTGAACAAAGCCTCCGCCACCTTCAGTCTGCACGCCGGGTGCGACCAGGTCACACTCAAGCCGCTGTCCCTGCATCTGGACGACAGCACGGTCAGCGGCGAATTCAGCATCCGCAACTTCGCCCAGGCACAGTTTGGATTTGCGCTGGAGGTGGACGACATCAATGTGGATCGCTATCTGCCGCCACTCCCCGAGGACAAGGCGGGCACCCCCTGGCCGGTCGCGGCGCTACAGGCCTTGAATCTGGACGGCAGCCTGCATATCGGCCGCCTGCAGGCCTATCGGCTGCGCAGCACCGACGTGCGCGTTACGGTCAAATCACAGGGCAGTGTGCTATGAGTGCAGCCGGCCAGCGCGCAGCTTCAATCCGCCACGCTAAAGGTCAGACACTGTGAGCCGATAGCTCCCCAGTTCAGACCGATCTCCCTGAGCTGACCGGTTAAGCCCGACACACGTAGGGGCGGGTCTCAGACCCGCCCCTACAGAGTTTCTCTCGCGGAGAGAGGGGACGTTCGCTTGCGGCAGCCAAGGTCAAGCTGGAACAGAAGAAAGAACCAATCCGACAGAAGACACACGACCCAATCAAGAACAAGTTGAAAGGATTATTTCATTGATGTCGTTACGCGCCCTGTGTCGCCTGCTGGTCCTGTTGCCTGTCCTGCCTGCCGTTGGCCATGCCGATACGGTCGTTACGCGACTGGATCAGGACTCTTATTCCGTGCGCATGGAGGTGCAGATCAGCGCGCCATCCGAGTATGTGCGCGCGCTGCTGACCGACTATGAGCATCTCAGTCGCGTCAACCCCTCGATCCGCCAAAGTCAGCTGCTGGGCTCCTTCACGCCGGATCAGGTGCGGGTGCGGACCGTGACCCGCAGTTGCGTCGCGTTCATGTGTTTCGACATGACCCAGGTGCAGGACGTCGAGGTGCGCCCCGACGGTGAGATCATTGCCACCATCGTGCCGGGCAAGTGCGATTTCAAAGACGGCGTGGCGTTGTGGCGAATCCTGCCGAACGGTACCGGCACGCACGTGGTGTTCGAGGCGCGCATGCGCCCGGCATTCTGGGTGCCGCCGCTGATCGGCATGTGGATGATCGAACGCCAGATCGACCAGCAGCTGGCGCTCACTGTGTTGAATCTCGACCGGCTCGGCAAGCAGCTCGCGCTGCGCTGAAGTCCCTGCCGGTGTCAGTACCGGGACGCCGTGTTACCCTGACACGGTCATGCCGACCGATCCTTTCAGTACGCAACTTCTTGCTTGGTTCTCCCGCCACGGGCGCAAGGATCTGCCCTGGCAGAGCGACCGCAGTACTTATCGTGTCTGGGTCTCCGAGGTCATGCTGCAACAGACCCAGGTGGCAACGGTAATTCCGTATTACCAGACCTTCATGACCCGCTTCCCGGATGTGCGCCGGCTCGCGGCGGCGCCGCTGGATGAAGTCCTGCATTTGTGGTCGGGCCTGGGCTATTACGCGCGCGCCCGCAACCTGCATCGCGCCGCGGGTCTGGTCTGCAGCGAACATCAAGGTGAAGTGCCGCGTGACTTTGCGGCACTCGAAGCGCTGCCAGGTATAGGCCGCTCAACCGCAGGAGCAATACTGGCACTCAGCACCGGCCAACGTCATCCGATCCTCGATGGCAACGTCAAACGCGTGCTGTCCCGTGTCTACCGTGTCGAGGGCTGGTACGGTCATGGCGAGGTTGCCAGGCAGCTTTGGGAACTGGCCGAACGGCATACTCCGAAGACGCGGGTCGCGGCCTACACGCAGGCGATCATGGATCTTGGCGCGACGCTGTGTACCAGCGGCAAGCCGGCCTGTGCGCGCTGCCCATTGCAAGCGCAGTGCGCCGCGTACCGTGATGATTGCGTCGATGCTTACCCACAGCCCAAGCCGCGCCGCGTGTTGCCGGTGCGCGAGTCGCGTGTGCTGCTGCTGTGCAATGCGGCGGGTGAGGTGCTGCTGCAGCGGCGACCGCCGGTCGGCATCTGGGGCGGACT
>JBGPWJ010000154.1:0-6472 GCA_041492115.1 Gammaproteobacteria bacterium | reverse complement strand
GTCACCGGCAACGTGAAATTCTCGCATTACCTCGGCATTCCCTTCGTGCGCGACGCCGGCGAGATCGCGGTGTTCTGCGGCGCACTGGTCGGTGCCGGGCTCGGCTTTCTCTGGTTCAATGCCTATCCAGCGCAGGTGTTCATGGGTGATGTCGGTGCGTTGGCATTGGGCGCGGCACTCGGCACGCTGGCTGTGGTGGTGCGGCAGGAACTGGTGCTGCTGATCATGGGCGGTGTGTTCGCGATGGAGACCGTCTCGGTGATCCTGCAGGTGGCCTCGTTCAAGCTCACCGGCAAGCGCATTTTCCGCATGGCGCCGCTGCACCACCATTTCGAATTGAAGGGCTGGCCCGAACCGCGCGTCATCGTGCGCTTCTGGATCATCACGGTGATTCTGGTACTGGTGGGGCTGGCGACCCTGAAGCTACGTTGATAAGGATTCATTGACGGCTGATGTTCAACATGCGTAACACGGCACACAGAATGGCGGACAAGACAGGCAGGACTTTGATCATCGGTCTGGGCAAGACCGGATTGTCGTGCGCGCGCTATCTGGTGGCGCGCGGCGTCGAGGTTGCCGTCGCAGACAGTCGTACCGAGCCGCCGGGTCTGGCTGCGCTACGCGAGGAACTGCCGGATGTGGCGTTGTTCCTGGGCGATTATCCGGAGCAGGCCATTGCGCGTGCCGAACTGGTGGTGGTGAGCCCCGGCGTGGCGCTGAGTCATCCGGCGTTGGCCGCCGCTGCCGCGCGCGGTCAGGACGTCATCGGCGATATCGAATTGTTCGCGCGTGCTGTACAGGGAAGTACGAATGTCGCGGCGATCACCGGCGCCAATGGCAAGAGCACGGTGACCACGCTGCTCGGACAAATGGCGCAGGCCGCCGGTCGCACTGTGCGCGTCGGTGGCAATCTCGGCACGCCGGCGCTGGAGTTGTTGCAGGACAGCGAGCCCGATCTTTACGTGCTGGAACTGTCGAGCTTCCAGCTGGAAGGCACGCGCAGTCTGAACGCCGCCGCCGCCACGGTGCTCAACATCACGCCCGATCACATGGACCGCTACCGCAGTGTCGCGGACTACAGCGCGGCCAAGCAGCGCATTTTCCATGGCGACGGCGTGATGGTGTTGAACGCTGACGATCCTGCTGTGCTGGCGATGGCCGTGCCGGGTCGGCGCGTCACGCACTTCACGCTGGGCCTGCCCGGCGCGGGCGATTACGGCGTGCGGATGCATGACGGCGCCGAGTGGCTGGCCTGCGGCAGCGAGACCTTGCTGCCGGTGTCTGAGTTGCGCATTCCCGGTCGGCACAATGTCGCCAACGCGCTGGCCGCGCTGGCGCTGGGCGCGGCACTGGGCTTACCGCTGGCCGCCATGCTGATCACGCTGCGCGCCTTCGCCGGACTGCCGCACCGCACCCAATGGGTGGCCACGCGCGATGGCGTGACCTGGTACAACGATTCCAAAGGCACCAACGTCGGCGCCACACTGGCCGCGGTTTCCGGCATGCCGGGACAGGTGGTGCTGATCGCCGGCGGCGATGGCAAGGGCGCGGACTTCACGCCGCTGCGCGCGGCCGTGGCGCAGAAAGCGCGCGCCGTGGTACTGATCGGCCGCGACGCGCCGCTGATCGAAGCGGCCTTGGTGAACGCCGCGCCGATACTGCATGCGCGCGACATGGACGAAGCCGTACAGCGTGCCGCCGCCGTGGCGCAGCCGGGCGACGCCGTGCTGCTGTCGCCGGCCTGCGCCAGCTTCGACATGTACGACAATTACGAACACCGCGGCCGCGTCTTCACCGACGCGGTACTGAAGGCGCTGGCATGAACGCCGTGACGCTGCCCAATGTCGCACTCAAGCGCCGCGTGCGCGCACAGCGCTTCGCCGCGACCGATCATTGGTTGCTGGGTGCCGCGCTATTGTTGCTGGCACTGGGTCTGGTGATGGTGACTTCGGCCTCGATCAGTAGCGCCGACAAGCAGCTCGGCCAGCCGTTCTATTACCTGATCCGGCAGAGCGCGTATATCGGTGTCGGACTGTTCGGCGCCTACGCCGTCTGGCGTATGCCGATGGATTTCTGGAACAAGGCCGGTCCGGTACTGCTGGTGATCGCCTATGTGCTGCTGCTCGCGGTGCTGCTCCACGGCATCGGCCGTTCGGTCAATGGCGCCCGGCGCTGGATTCCGCTGGTGCTGTTCAACCTGCAAGTCTCGGAACCGGCCAAGCTGTTCGCCTTCATCTACATCGCCGGTTATCTGGTGCGTCACGGTGACGAAGTGCGCAGCAAGGTGGTCGGCTTCGCCAAACCGATGGGTCTGTTGGCCGTGATGTGCGTGCTGCTGCTGCTGGAACCGGACTTCGGCGCTTCCGTGGTGCTGTTCACCACGGCGCTGGGCATGATGTTCCTGGCCGGTGTGCGGCTCTGGCAGTTTGGTGTGCTGATGCTGATGGCCGGTTCCGGCTTCGCGATTCTGGCGTTGTCCTCGCCGTATCGTCTGGCGCGCCTGACCACCTTCACCAATCCCTGGGCCGATCCGTTCAACAGCGGCTTTCAGCTGACCCAGGCGCTGATCGCCTTCGGGCGCGGCGAATGGTTCGGCGTCGGGTTGGGTGGCAGCATCCAGAAGCTGTTCTATCTGCCTGAGGCGCACACCGACTTTCTGTTCGCGGTGCTGGCCGAGGAACTCGGGCTGGCGGGCGTGGTGACAGTGATCGGCCTGTACGCACTGCTGATCTGGCGCACCTTCGTGATCGCCGCCGCCGCGCAGCGCGCCGAACAATGTTTCAACGCCTTCCTCGCTTACGGCATCGGCCTGTGGATCGGTCTGCAGGCCTTCGTCAACATGGGCGTGAACATGGGCGTACTGCCGACTAAGGGACTCACGCTGCCATTGATGAGCTTCGGCGGCAGCAGCATCGTGGTGATGTGCGTGGCGATCGGTCTGCTGCTGCGCATCGATCAGGAAGTGCGCGCCGCGGGTGCCGAAGCGCGCACTGCCGGTGCGGATCGCAACGCCGGTCGGAGGCGCCCGCAATGAATGCCCAATTCAAAATGCAGCATTCAAAATTGATTCTGATCATGGCCGGCGGAACCGGCGGCCATGTGTATCCCGCGCTGGCCGTGGCCGAGCAGCTGCGCGACTGGGGCGTGGACGTGGTGTGGCTGGGCACGCACAAAGGATTGGAAGCGCGCGTGGTGCCGGCCGCCGGGTTTGCCCTCGACGCGGTCAAGGTCAGCGGCCTGCGCGGCAAGGCGGTTCCGCAACGCGTGTTCGCGCCCTTCATGTTGGTCTGGGCCTTCCTGCAATCGTTGCTCATCATGTTGCGCCGTCGTCCCGGCGCGGTGTTGGGCATGGGCGGTTACGTCAGCGGTGCCGGCGGCGTGTCGGCTTGGCTGTTGCGCCGGCCCTTGCTGATCCATGAACAGAATGCCGTGGCCGGCTTCACAAATCGCATACTGGCACGGCTCGCGACGCGCGTGTTCGAGGCCTTCCCCAATACCTTTCCCGCACGACGTCACGCGCTGCACACCGGCAACCCGGTGCGCGCGGCAATCACGGCCTTGCCCGCGCCGGAGCAGCGTCTGGGTGCGCATCAGGGTCCGCTGCGGCTGCTGGTGCTGGGCGGCAGTCTCGGCGCGCGTGCCATCAATCGTCTGCTGCCGGAAGCGCTGGCATTGCTCGAGCCGGCCACGCGACCGCAGGTCTGGCATCAGGCCGGTCGCAGTCATTTCGATGAAGTGCCGGTCGCTTATCTGAAATGCGGCGTCGAAGCGCGCGTGGTGCCGTTCATCGAAGACATGGCCGAGGCCTATGCCTGGGCCGATTTGGTGCTGTGCCGCGCCGGCGCCATGACCATCGCCGAACTTGCCGCCGTGGGTGTCGCTGCCATTCTGGTGCCGTACCCGCACGCCGTTGACGATCATCAGACCGGCAATGCGCATTATCTTTGCGATGCCGGCGCCGGCATCCTGATTCAGCAGGACGATTTGAGTGCGGCGGGTTTGAGCGCGCTGCTCAAGGAATTCTCCGCCGACCGCGCCCGCTTGCTGCGCATGGCGCAGGCGGCGCGCGTGCTGGCCAAGCCCGATGCCACGCGTCAGGTTGCACAGCATTGTCTAGCGGCAGCGGGTATCACACTGACCCTGCCGGTGGAGGCGACGCACTGATGGCCACGCCGCGCAAGACCGTGAGCCCGCGCATCGACACGCCGCAGGCGCGCCTGGAGACGCGCGCCATGGGCCGCATCCGCCACGTACATTTCGTTGGCATCGGCGGCGCGGGCATGAGCGGCATCGCCGAGGTGCTGGTCAACCTCGGCTACACGGTATCCGGTTCCGATCTGCATGAGAACGCCGCGACACGGCGTCTCGCCAAATGCGGCGCGCACATCGCCATCGGCCATCAGGCGCGCAACATCAAAGGCGCGGACGCGGTGGTCACATCCAGCGCCGTGAGCGCGGAGAACCCGGAAGTGGTCGCGGCGCGCGCGCAGCGCATCCCGATCGTGCCGCGCGCCGAGATGCTCGCCGAACTGATGCGCTTCCGGTACGGCATCGCCGTGGCCGGCACGCACGGCAAGACCACCACCACCAGTCTGGTCGCCAGTCTGCTCGCCGAGGGCGGACTCGATCCGACCTTCGTCATCGGCGGGCGCCTGAACAGCGCCGGTGCCAATGCGCGTCTGGGCGCAGGACGCTATCTGGTCGCCGAGGCCGACGAGAGCGATGCCTCGTTCCTTTATCTGCAACCGATGCTGGCCATCGTCACCAACATCGACGCCGATCACATGGCGACCTACGGCGGCGATTTCGCGCGGCTGCGTCAGACCTTCGTGGAATTTCTGCATCACCTGCCGTTCTACGGCCTCGCCGTGTTGTGTCTCGATGATCCGGTGGTGCGTGAGATCCTGCCGCAGGTGACGCGGCCGATTGTCAGTTACGGTATCGATCACAACGCCGATGTGCGTGCTTCGCAGGTGCGTCAGGACGGTGTTCGCACCTGTTTCAACGTGCACATACCGAACCGCGCGGCGCCGCTGCCGGTGGTGCTGAACATGCCCGGTCGGCACAACGTGCTGAATGCGTTGGCCGCCATCGCCGTGGCGCATGAACTCGGTGTGAGTGACGACACAATCCAGCAGGCGCTGGCGAATTTCCAGGGTATCGGCCGGCGCTTCCAGGTGTACGGCGAACTCGCCACCAAGGCCGGCAGCGTGCTGCTGGTCGACGATTACGGTCATCATCCCAACGAGGTCGCCGCCACACTGCGTGCGGCACGCGATGCCTGGCCGCAGCGGCGTCTGGTGGTGGCCTTCCAACCGCATCGCTACACGCGCACGCGTGACCTGTTCGAGGATTTCGCGCAGGTGCTGTCGACGGTCGATGTCCTGCTGCTCGTTGAGGTGTATGCCGCGGGCGAGACACCGATCGCCAGCGCAGACGGCCGCACTTTGTGCCGCGCCATCCGCGCGCGCGGCCAAGTCGATCCGGTGTTCGTGGAGCGCGCCGCCGATCTTGCCACGGCATTGCCGGGGGTACTGCAGGACGGTGACGTGCTGCTGACCCTGGGCGCGGGTGACATCGGCGCGATGGCGCTGTCTCTGCCGAAGCAGCTGAAAGTCGCAAACGTTAAGAAGGCGAAGCCATGATGACGGCGCAGCAATTGCCGGCCTTGCGCGGAACCCTGTTGCTCGACGAGCCGATGGCGCGGCACACCAGTTGGCGCGTGGGTGGCCCGGCGCAGCGCTTTTATGTGCCGGCGGATCTGGTCGACCTCTCCGTATTCCTGCGCAGTCTGCCGGCGGACGAAGCATTGCTGTGGCTGGGACTGGGCAGCAATCTGCTGGTGCGCGATGGCGGTTTCGCCGGCACGGTGCTCGCACTGCACGCCGCACTCAACAGTCTGGAACTGAGCTCGGCGCTGACGGTGCGCGCCGAGGCCGGTGTGCCCTGCGCCAAGGTGGCGCGCTTCTGCGCGCGCAATGATCTGGTCGGCGCCGAATTCCTGGTCGGCATACCCGGCACCATGGGCGGCGCGCTGGCGATGAATGCCGGTGCTTTCGGCGGAGTGACCTGGGCGCATGTGTCAGCCGTGGAGACCATCGACCGCGCCGGCAACATCCGCACGCGTGGCCCAATGGATTTCCAAATCGGTTATCGCCATGTTCAGAAGCCTGACGACGAATGGTTCGTCGCTGCGCACCTTAGTCTCAAACCCGGTGACGGCAATGCCGCGCAGGCGCGCGGCAAGGAACTGCTCGAGCAGCGCAACCGCACCCAGCCGACCAATCAGCCAAGTTGCGGTTCGGTGTTCCGCAATCCGCCAGGCGATCACGCTGCGCGCCTGATCGAAGCCGCGGGCTTGAAGGGCTACAGGTTCGGCGGTGCCTGCGTCTCCGAGAAGCATGCCAATTTCATCGTCAACACCGGCACGGCGACGGCGGCGGATATCGAGGCGCTGATCGAGCACGTGGCG
>JBGPWJ010000008.1:0-22696 GCA_041492115.1 Gammaproteobacteria bacterium | reverse complement strand
TGATCTGTGCGCCGTTGACACTGACACGCGCGTCAGCGCCGGACTCAATGTAGTTGCCGCCGGGGCGGCTGTGTAACGTGGCGTGATGCAGGACGACGCGAAAATCGGCGAGGTACAGTTCGTTCTCGGTACTGCGGCCGATGCGGATCGAATCGCCGACCAGTTCGCTGTCTTTCTGGGTAACGCCCTTGGGACGGCGCGTGAGTTGGCGGACCAGGCAGCGCATCGGATTACCAGTAGGTGAATTCTGACACGATGTGCGCGATCAGCGCCGCCAGCAGCGCGAACGACAAGGGCACATGCACATACAACCAGATGTCCATGTAGGCCTTGTATTGAATGTCCTTGCGGGCCCGCGCCAGCAACTCACTCTTGCGATTCAGCAGCACCACCAGCCGGCGCGTCGGCGCGGCGAGTTCCGGTGGCGTGTGCTTGGCGGATTCCTGTACGCGGTACAGCGCCTCGGATGTAGCGCAGCGCGGATCGCGCCCGGAGAGTTGCCGCCACATCGAGCCGCCCAGGCGCGTGTCTTCGCTGGAGTGCAGCACGGCGCGGTTGATCTCGTCATTCAGCGTCAGCGCCGCCTCGCGGCACTCGCGGTCGAGTTCAGCGATCTCACCGAGCAAGGCATCGAGCGCCTTGGCACGGCGGTTCTCGGTCATCAGACGCGGGTAATGCATATAGGCGTAAACGCCGTAGATACCGCTGACAATCACCGCGACCATCAACGCATAAGCAAGCGTATGGATGTTGAGACCGAATCGAAAACCGGTATGCAGCGTGGCGATCACCAGCAACGCCAGACCAAGATAAACATGCGCCGATGTCCAGCCCTCGACGGTGCCGAGCGTCGAACGGTAACGGCGCTTGCGCACGCCCAGCCACATTAGCCAGACAATCAGCAGCGCGCCGAGTGTGCCCAGCGTATAACCGAGCCAGGTGCCGCCGTTGGGCAGACCTGCGGGCTGGTGCCAGACATAAGCTGCCACCGCCGCGACGAGCAGCAGCAAGGCGAGCTTCAGGTAACGAAAGCGGTTGTAGACTAGAAAAGCTTGGTGCATTGCGTGGGTATTGTGCCTTTAATTGATTTGACGAACCTCTGAAAAAACACCCTCACCCTCACCCTGGCCCTCTCCCACGGGGAGAGGGGACTTTCATCCTTAGTAACGCTTTAAGCACAGCGTCCAAACGCTTAACCTGCCAGATTCGCAAACGACATAAAGTCCTCCGGGCTGACGCGGATCGCGGCGCCGGTCGGGCAGGCACGCACGCAGGCTGGGCCGCCGTGCAGGTCGCGACACATGTCGCATTTCACCGCGTGTTTCTGCTGCGTCTCGCTCGCTTTGCCTGTTTGCTTTTTTGCCTGACCGGGTCCGGGTCCGGCACCGAACAGCAGCCACGCCAGCAGGCCCGGCTTGCTGTCGGGCTTGGCGGCCATTTGAATTACGCCATACGGACAGTTGCGTTGGCAGTTGCCGCAACCGATGCAATTGTCGGCGATGTAGACCTCGCCGTTGCCGGCGCGGTGTATGGCGTCGGGCGGACAGTCCTTCATACAGTGCGGATGCTCGCAGTGCCGGCACGAGGTCGGTACGTGCACAGTCGCGTAGGTCGGTCCGGCCTCGCGGTTCAGGCGTGAGGTGCCATCGTGCGTTTCGGCGCAGGCGGTTTCGCAGTTGTTGCAGCGCACGCACAGGGCTTCATCGATGAGCAGTACATCGGAGGCCTCGCCCAGACCCTGCTGCACCAGAAAGGAGATCACGTTGCCGGTCTCGGGGCTATCCTCCATGCGCACGTTCTGCGCCAGGCGCTGCTGGTATTTGGCCTCGACTTGCTCGCGCAGCGTGGCATCGCGCGCCAACAGCGTCTTGAAGGCCTCGCCGTCGAGACGGATCGTTTCGGTGGCGACCGCGGCGCGCACCGTGGCGTTGCGCTTGCTCTCGCCGAGCAGCGCCATCTCGCCCACATAATTGCCGGCCGGGATATAGCTCAGCACAACTTCGCGTCCACCCAGCGTGCGCGCCGCGGTCAGCGAACCGCTGCGCACCAGCTGCAGGCAATCACCGTCGTCGCCTTCCTGGAACAACACGGCGCCCGCGGCGAATCGTTCCACGCGCGCGCTCTTTACCAGCTCGGTGAGATGTTCGACGGGCGTGTTCGGTGCGAGTTGCGACTGCACGGCGCGCAGCAGGAACACCTCGTCGATGACACGCTTGACCGGCTCGGCCGATTTGATCAGCTTGGTCATGGAACGGCGCGGTGTCTCGATGAGCACGCAGCCCGGACCCGCCAGCACCGTGGCGGAACGGCGCCGGCCCGAGATTAGGCTCATCTCGCCGAAGAACTGGCCGCGGCGCAGTGTGATCTGCTGTTTGGGATCGTCACGCCGCACCTGCACGCGCACCTCGCCGTCGAGAATGGTGTAGAAGGTGTCGGTGTAATCGTCGATGGTGAAGATCGTCTCGCCTTCGCGTGGCGTGCGCACGTCGCTGTCGAGCATGAACTCGCGCAGTTGCAGCGTGGTGATCCCGGCGAGCAGCGGACAGTTGCTCTGAATCAGCTCCAGGGCGTCGGTGACGCTCGGCCGCTGCTTCAGATTCTTGAACTTCTCGCGCAGCAACGGTTCATCAGCCGGCTCCAGATCGTGGCCAAGGATGAACTCGACGACCTCGTAACCCTGATTGAGCGCCTGCTTGATGAGCGGGTACCCGGCCAGCGCGCCGACGATATACAAGCCCTTGACGTTCGACTCGTAGGTGGCGCTCACGGCCGGGACGGCGGCGGGATCGTTGTTGGGAAATTCGATGGCGCAGGATTCGACGAATTTGCGCGGCGGTATGGCGCCGAGGCGGGCAATGAGACGATCGCAAGGCACATGCGCTTCGCCATTGGCTGTGTTCAGCACAGCGACCATCGGCTTTTCGGCGCCCGGCGTTTCCTCCATGTGGGCAACCTGTGTGCCGTAGTAGCACTCGATTTTGCCATCCTTGATGTACTGCAGGATCAGATTGAGATTGCCTTCCTTGACGCGGTCGAACTCGTCTTTGCGGTTGATGATGATGACCGTGTTCTGTTCGGCGAGCGCCACGGCGTTCTCGATGCCGGCATCGCCCGCGCCCACCACGATGATGGTTTCGCCCTCGTATTCCTTGGGATCATCGAGCTGGTACTGCACACGCGGCAGATCTTCGCCCGGCACGCCGAGCTTGCGGATGTTGCCCTGCAGGCCGATGCCCAGCACCACGGATTCGGCCTGCACGATCTCGCCGCTCTTCAACCGCAGATCAAAACCGCCCGCCCGGGTCGTGATGCCGGTCACCTCGGTCTGATAGCGGACATTGGCGCTGTGGAATTTGATGCCCTTGTTCCACAGCTCCAGTACCGTCTCGCGGTTGGTGGCCATGAACTCGAGCGGCGCGCGTAGCGGCAGCACCGACGGCTCCGCCATTACGAACTTGCCCTTCTGGTAGCGGAAGATGGTGTTGGAGATCTGCCCGGAGGCTTCGAGCAGCACATGCGAAACGCCGAGTTCCGCGGCATGGGCAGCCGCGCTCAGGCCCGCCGGCCCGGAACCCACCACGGCAATTTTATATTGTTCCGCCACACCGATTCCTTGCCTGCTGCCGCTATTCTTGATGCCGCAATGGTAGTGGCGGCCTGCGCGCGGCGCAAGCGGCGGTGTGAGACGCTGCCGATGAGGCGAGGTGTTGGCTGCTATAAAAGGTAAGATCAACGCAAGAAAACGTATGCGCCATGTTAATTCTCAGCGCATCTTCACCAGAAAAGTTTCGGGTCCGTGTTTATCTGGGCTACCATTACCGGAAATTCCCGATTGGGGTGCACTCGATGATCGCTGCCGCGCTACATGACTTACAGCCCACTTGGCACCGGCTTGCCTTGCTGTGTCTGCTGCTCGGTCTGTCACTCGATGTAAGCGCCGCAGATGCCCAGGCGCCGATCCACGAGGGTGTGGCGAGTTGCGCATCGGGCACTTGTCACGGCGCGATTGAAGCCGCGCCCGACGGCCACATCCTCGGCAATGAATACGTCACCTGGACGCGCCGCGACGCCCATGCGCGCGCTTATGCCACGCTGCAAAGCGCGCCCGCGCAACGCATCGCGCGCAAGCTCGGCCTGCCCTCGGCCGTCACTGCGCAGATCTGTCTCGATTGCCACACCGACAATGTCTCCGTCGCGCAGCGCGGCGTGCGCTTTCAACTCAGCGACGGCGTCGGCTGCGAGGCCTGTCATGGCGGCGCCGGCCCCTGGCTCGCCTCGCACACCACGGGCAAGGCAACACACGCCGACAATATCAAGGCCGGCCTGTATCCCACCGATGCGCCGGCGCAGCGGGCAACACTCTGCCTGTCCTGCCACTTCGGCAATGACAGCAAATTCGTCACGCACCGCCTCATGGGCGCGGGCCATCCGCGCATGAGTTTTGAGCTCGACACCTTCACCGCGCTGCAACCGGCGCACTTTCGCGTCGACGCGGATTACCGGCAACGCAAGTCCGGCGCCAACGGCGTACAGGTCTGGGCGCTGGGTCAGGCCGGCGCCGTCAGGCAGTTTCTCGATAATTTCATCCGCTCGCTCGACGACCGCAACGAGCTGTTCCCCGAACTGGTGTTCTTCGACTGTCACGCCTGCCATCACCCGATGCGCGACCAACGCTGGCAACCGCAGCCGCTGGTCGGCCTGGGACCTGGCAGGGTGCGTCTCAACGATGCGCATTTCCTGATGCTGCGACATATTGTGACGCGGGTTGATCCGGCGCTGGGCGCGCAACTCGCCGAACAGATCCGCGCCCTGCATCAGGCCACGACCGCAAGCCATCAGGCGACACGCATGCAGGCGCAGGCTTTGCGCGCACAGGTGGACAGCCTGGGGCCGCGCATCGCGACGCATGATTTCAGTACCACCGAGATGCGCGGCATGCTCGATGCCATCATCACAGAAGGTCAGCATGGCGAAGATCAGGATTATGTCGCCGCCGAACAGGCCACCATGGCGATCGCGACACTGACCACCGCGCTGGAAAACGCCGGCGCACTCAGCCATGCGCAGACGCAGGCAATCAATCAGGCGTTGGCACCGTTGTATGATGCCGTCCAGCACGACGAACACTACCGGCCTGCCCAGTTCAGTCAGGCCTTGCGCACGGTCAGGGGTGCGTTGCCGCGTTGAGTGTCGCGGTGTACGTTCGGTGCATTACGCCGCTGCCCTACATTGGCATAGCACGATCGTGCTAAGATTGCCGCCATGCTCATGTACCCATCCATCGATCCCGTCGCCCTGAAAATCGGTCCGCTCCAGGTGCACTGGTACGGGCTGATGTATCTGATCGGTTTTCTCGGCGCCTGGTGGCTGGGGCGGGTGCGCGCGGTCCGACCCGGCTCGGGATTCACCGCGCTGCAGATCAGCGACGTGCTGTTCTACGGCGCCATGGGCGTGGTACTGGGCGGGCGCATCGGTTACGTGCTGTTCTACGATCTACCGAACTTTCTGCATGACCCGGTGCTGTTGTTCAAGATCTGGCAGGGCGGCATGTCGTTTCATGGTGGCATGCTCGGCGTGTTCATCGCCATGTGGCTCTACGGCCGACAGATCCACAAAGGCTTCTTCACGGTCACCGATTTCATCGCGCCATTGGTGCCGGTCGGCCTGTGCGCCGGACGCATCGGCAACTTCATCAATGGCGAACTGTGGGGCCGGCCCACCGATCTGCCCTGGGGCATGGTGTTTCCTTACGTTGATAATCTGCCGCGTCACCCATCCATGCTTTACGAAGCGCTACTGGAAGGGCCCGTGCTGTTCACGCTGCTCTGGCTGTATTCGAACCGCCCGCGACCGACCATGGCGGTGTCCGGCCTGTTCCTGATCGGCTACGGCTGCTTCCGGTTTCTGGTTGAATTCGTGCGCCAGCCCGATGTGCAGCTCGGCTATCTGGCCTTCGGCTGGCTGACCATGGGCCAAGTACTGTCGACACCGATGATCATCATCGGCATTGTGCTGATGGTCATGGCCTATCGCCACCACGCCCACACTTCAACAGCGCTCTCCTGATTTTCTAACCCAACACCAACTGACCGATCATTCGCCATGCAGCAATACCTCGACCTCATGCGCCGCGTCAAAGATCACGGCGTGTACAAAGCCGACCGCACCGGCACCGGCACGCAATCGGTGTTCGGTTATCAGATGCGTTTTGACCTGGCGCAGGGCTTTCCCGCCGTCACCACCAAGAAGCTGCATCTGAAATCCATCATCCACGAACTGCTGTGGTTCCTGCGCGGCGACACCAACATCCGTTATCTGCGCGACAACGGCGTCAGCATCTGGGACGAATGGGCCGATGCCAACGGCGAACTCGGGCCGGTGTACGGTTATCAATGGCGCTCCTGGCCGACGCCGGACGGCGGCCATATCGATCAGATCCGCGATATTGTCGAACAGATCAAGACCAATCCGGATTCGCGGCGCCTGATCGTCAGCGCCTGGAACGTCGCCGACATCCCGCGCATGGCGCTGCCGCCCTGTCATGCCTTCTTTCAATTCTATGTCGCCGACGGGAAACTATCCTGCCAACTCTATCAGCGCAGCGCCGACATCTTTCTCGGCGTGCCCTTCAACATCGCCTCGTATGCCTTGCTGACGCTGATGATCGCGCAAGTTACTAATCTGCAGCCCGGCGAGTTCATTCACACGCTCGGCGATGCGCACCTGTACTCCAATCACATGGAGCAGGTGAACACGCAAATGTCACGCCTACCCTATCCCCTGCCACGCATGCGCCTCAATCCGGCGGTCAAAGACATCTTCGGTTTCCATTACGATGACTTCGAACTGCTGGATTACCAGTGCCATCCGGGCATCAAGGGGAAGGTGGCGGTTTAAGTTAAAACACATGCTTTCCATCATAGCCGCCCTGTCCCGCAACCGCGTCATCGGTAAAAACAACCAACTACCCTGGCGACTGCCGGCCGATCTCAAACACTTCAAGGCGGTGACGCTGGGCAAGCCGGTGATCATGGGTCGCAAAACCTTTGAGTCGATCGGCAAACCGCTGCCCGGCCGCGACAACATCGTGGTCACCCGTGACCCTAAATTCCACGCCGATGGCATTGCCGTCGCGCACTCTCTCGATGACGCGCTCGCGCAGACGCACGCTACGCCGGAGATCATGCTGATCGGCGGCGCGCAGCTGTATATGCAAGCCTTGCCCCGCGCGCAGCGCCTTTATCTCACGCTCATCCATGCCGACTTCGACGGTGATGCGCATTTCCCTGATTACGACCCGGCTGATTGGCGGGAAACGGCACGCGAGGATCACGTGCCGGATGAAAATAATCCCTATCGCTATAGTTTTCTGATACTGGAACGCTGAGGACGCGCGCTACTCTATTCCCGGCCGGCGTGCGCCGGGGCAATCGATGCGAGTCCACTGCGGCGGGCCATCTAGTCGCAGCGCGGTAAGTTTTCCGCCCCACAGGCAGCCGGTGTCGAGCGGATAAACGTTTGGCTCGGCGCAAGGTCCAAGCGTTGACCAGTGGCCGAACACCAGTTTGAATACGGCGCTGGCGCGGCCCGGCACCGTAAACCAGGGACGATACGATGCGGGTTGACTGCCCGGCGCGCCTTTTTCTTCCAGCGCCAGGCGGCCCATGTCATCGCAGTAACGCAGACGCGTGAAGCAGTTGGTGATGAAGCGCAGCCGCTCCCAACCTGTCAAGGTTTCCGACCAGCGATCCGGCTCGTTGCCGTACATCTGACCGAGATACGCGACGTAATCTTTGCCGCGTAGCGTTGCTTCGAGTTCCGCCGCGCAGCGCTGCGCGGTGGCGAGATCCCACTGCGGCGGCAGACCGGCGTGTATCATCGTATATCCCAGTCCGGCATCGTGATACAGCAGCGGCTGATGACGCAACCAATCGAGCAGTTCGTCGCGATCGGGAGCGTCCAGTACGTCGTGGAAGTTGTCCTTGCGGTGATAACGCAGATGACCGTGCGCCACAGCCAACAGGTGCAGGTCATGATTGCCGAGCACGGTGACGGCGCGCGCGCCGAGTTGCTTTACAAAGCGCAGCGTCGCCAGTGAGTCCGGGCCGCGATTGACCAGGTCGCCGGTGAACCACACAGTATCGACGCCGGCATCGAACTGCAGCCTATCGAGCAGACGCCGCAGTTCGTCATAGCAGCCCTGGACATCGCCGATGGCATAGGTGGACATAAGAGGAAAGATAAAATGGTAAAGAGGAAAGTAACAGCTTTGCAACCGGCTGCGGAACACCTTTCTGCGGTGGTCTGCACAGAAGTTCGCCTGTTATCTTTTATCTTTCCCCTTTACCCTGCATCAGTGCAGGACGCGCGGCACCGAGAGGCTGAATGGTGGGATCTCGGCGTCGAAATGCACGCCGTCGTCGGCGACCATCTGATAACTGCCGCGCATGCTGCCGACCGCGGTTTCGAGCATGGTGCCACTGGTGTACTGGAAACCCTCGCCCGGACGCAGATAGGGCTGCTCGCCGACCACGCCTTCGCCGCGCACTTCCTGCACCTTGCCGTCGGCATCGGTGATGACCCAGTGACGCGTCAGCAGCTTGGCCGGGATTTCGCCGACATTGCGGATGGTCACCGTGTAGGCAAACACGAAACGGTTCTGGTCCGGTACCGACTGCGACTCTATGTACAGGGTCTCGACATCGACTTTTATGTTGTACTGCGTATCACTATTCATAATGGTTATTTGACCGGATTTAGGCGACCGGCGCAAGCGCCACGTGCAGCGGAAAATACCTTGTTATTACCGGCAGTTCTGCACAGCCCACGGGCGCGATCGCACTGTCCGGTCTGTTTATTTTGCGATAGCCGATTGTTCAGCTTGGCATTAACAATGTAAACGGTGTTTTGAGCTTTACGTAATTGATGACGATGCAGGGTGGATCAGGCGCACAGTGTTACTGCATATCTCACGGGTTACATCACTGACGCTCGCGCAGCAATAACAACGCCACCACAAACGCCAGTCCCGCCAGCAGCGCCGCGATATCGAAACTGATGGTCGGACCGAGAGTGGCCCAAGTATGACCGCTGTAGAAACTACCGACGGCGCCACCCAATCCGAAACTGGCGCTGCCGTAGATTGCCTGGCCGCGGTGCTGGTGCCGGCCGGTAAAGAAGCGGTAGACCATTTGAATAGCCGAAGCATGAAAGCTGCCGAAGGTCGCGGCATGCAGTACCTGCGCGATGATCAGCACGCTGAGCGATTCCGGATAGTGACCGATCAGCAGCCAGCGCAGAGCCGCCAGGGCGAAGCTCAGCAGCAGCACGATGCGCAGCGCCAAGTATCGCAGCAAACGCCGCATTACCAGAAACACGCCAATCTCGCAGACCACGGCGAAGGCCCAGAGCACACCGATCAGCGTTTTGCTGTAGCCGTTCGCTTCAAGATAAATGGAATAAAAAGTGTAATACGGTCCATGACTGGCCTGCATCAGAAAGCATGCCAGCAGAAACGCCGCCACTTCGGGACGGCGCAGCACATCGCGCAAACGCCCGGCATGCAGCGTCGGCGCCTGCACATCGGATTCCGGCAACAGTTGGCTGGATAACCAGATGCCGCCCATCAGCGTCAACAGGCTGGGCAGCACCCACCACGGTCCGTGCACATCGATGACCGGCCCCAGCGCCAGCACGCTGGCGATAAAACCCAGCGAGCCCCACAGGCGCACGCGGCCGTAGGCACCGGCGTGGCCACCACTGTGATTCATGGTGATGACTTCCAGCAAGGGCAGCGAAGCATTCCAGAAAAAACTGAACACCACCATCACCCCGGCCAGCCACCAGAAACCGGTACCGAAGAACACCCCGGAGAAAGCGATCACGGTGATCAGTGCGGCGATGCGCACCACACGCATGCGCTGCGTATTATGATCGGCGATCCAGGCCCAGATGAGCGGTGCGACGATGCGCGAGAGCATCAGCAGCGCCATCAGCACGCCGATATCGACCGGCGCGAAGCCGATGGATTTCAGGTACAGGCCCCAATACGGCACCAGCGCGCCGAGGGTGGCGAAGTAGAAGAAGTAAAAGCCGGAGAGGCGCCAGTAGGGCATGGCTACAGCAGCGAATGACAAATGACGAGTTGCAAGTTTATGGACCCAATGTAGGGTGGGCAGCTTGCTGCCCACGCGTGCCCTATGATGAACGAAACCGCGTGGGCAAAAAAACACTTGCCCACCCTACAGGATCAAACAGAAGGCGGAATCACCGGCGTCTCTGAACGCACATCCATATTCTGCGCCCGGTGCCGCAGCGCATGATCCATGAGCACGATGGCCAGCATGGCTTCGGCGATGGGCGTGGCGCGGATGCCGACGCAGGGGTCATGGCGGCCGGTGGTGATGACGTCGATGGGTTCGCCTGTGACGGTCACGGTGCGTCCAGGCAGACGGATGCTCGATGTGGCCTTGAGCGCGATGCTGGCGACGATGTCCTGGCCGGAGGAGATGCCGCCGAGCACGCCGCCGGCGTTATTGGAGAGAAACCCCTGCGGCGTGATTTCATCGCGGTGTTCTGTGCCTTTCTGTTCGATGCAGGCAAAGCCCGCGCCGATTTCCACGCCTTTGACGGCGTTGATGCTCATCAGGGCATAGGCGATGTCGGCGTCGAGACGGTCGAACACCGGCTCGCCCCAGCCGGGCGGCACGCCGGTGGCGATGACGTTGATGCGCGCGCCGATGGAGTTGCCTTCCTTGCGCAGCGCGTCCATGTAGGTTTCCAGCTCCGCGACCTTGCCGGCGTCGGGACAGAAGAACGGGTTGTTCTCGACTTCATCCCAGTCGAAGGCCTGCGGCTTGATCGGACCGAGCTGAGCGAGATAGCCGTGGATGCTGACGCCGTAACGTTCATACAGATATTTCTTGGCGATGGCGCCGGCAGCGACACGCAGCACGGTTTCGCGCGCCGAGGAACGGCCGCCGCCGCGGTAGTCGCGCACGCCGTATTTCTGCTGATACGTGTAATCGGCGTGGCCCGGCCGGAAGCGATCCAATATCTCGGAGTAATCCTTGGAGCGCTGGTCGGTGTTCTCAATCAACAGACCGATCGGCGTGCCGGTGGTCCGGCCTTCGAACACGCCGGACAGGATCTTCACCTCGTCGGCCTCGCGGCGCTGGGTGGTGTGGCGGCTCTTGCCGGGCTTGCGGCGGTCCAGGTCGATCTGGATGTCCTCGCCGGACAGCGCCAAACCGGGCGGACAGCCGTCGACAATGGCCACATAGCCGCCGCCATGGCTCTCGCCGGCGGTGGTGACAGTGAACAGTTTTCCCAGGGTATTTCCAGACATGGCGCCATTGTAGCGGGTTCTCGCAACGGCGTCGCGCCCGGGCTGTCTAAAGCTTGTGACGGCGGCTGCCGCTACACCCTACACAGTGCTCATCAGATGGAGGTGATCGTCACGTGAACAAGCGTAATCAGTACTACGGACCCAGTATCGGCCAGCACATGGGCAAGCCGATCTTTCAGTCCATCAAAGGGCCGGAGGGAACCCTGGTCTTCGACCGCATCGCGCATTGCGATGAAGAGGGTTGCCCGTTGGATCAGCTGGGGAAAAACGAGGTCATGATGTCGCCGGGTCTGATCTACCGGCAGCAGGCTTAAAACAAGCAACACGAAGCCACGCTGTAAAGACCAGGGATCGGGCTTTACAGCACGCCAGCACGGCGTCACTCATCACCAGTATCCAGCCCTTGACGATGCGTCAGATTGATCAGGCGCAACATCCGCTTGAACGGCAGCACCCGTTCGTTCTGCCTATCCACTATCGCCATGAAGGGCAGGTCGGCGTCGGCGAAGTCATAGCTGCCCTCTTTCATTGCATCGTACAGCTTGCGCAACTCGGCCTCCAGCGGATCGAGAAAACCCAGCGCTGCGGCCATCTCGTCGGTATCGTATTCGGCGGCCTGGCGTAATTCCTCGGTCTCCAGCAGGGACTGACGGACCAGCTCAACGTATTCTTCGGGGGTGCGTGGGCGTTGCATGGTGACCTCTTAAAAAAATATTCAATACAGGCTCGGGTGAGCGCAGCGCACTCCAACCTGCATCAGACATCAAACAGCGTTTGATGTTGCCGCAATTGCTCCGCCGTGAGCAGAAACACACCGCCGCCACCGCGCTCGAATTCCAGCCAGGTGAACGGTACGGTCGGAAAGGCATCCACCAGGGCGGCATCGCTGTCGCCGACCTCCACCACCAGGATGCCGTCCGTCTCCAGATGGGCGGCGGCATCACGCAGAATCCGCCGCGCGAAATCCAAACCATCGCTGCCCGCCGTAAGACCCAGGGCCGGTTCACGTTGGTACTCCGCCGGCAAGGCGGCCATTTCGGCATGCGACACATAAGGCGGGTTGCTGACGATGATGGCGTAGCGCCGCTCGCCCAGTGCCGCGAACAGATCGGAATGGCGCGTCTGCACCCGGCCGTTCAGCCCATGCCGTTCGATATTCATTTGCGCGACCTCCAGCGCCGGCATCGAGATGTCGCCAAGATCGACCTGTGCCTCGGTGAACGCGTGGGCACAGGCGATACCGATGCAGCCGCTGCCGGTACACAGATCGAGCACCCGCCGTACGCGCCGGGCATCGATCCAGGGCTCGAAGCCGTGTTCGATCAGCTCCGCGATCGGCGAGCGCGGCACCAGCACGCGCTCATCGACATAGAAAGGCAGACCCGCGAACCAGGCCTCATGCGTCAGATACGGCACCGGCAGTCGCTCGCGCACGCGCCGCGCCAGCAGTGTGGTCACGGTCTGTATTTCCGTGGCGGTCAGAGTGGCATCCTGAAACACGGCGGGCAGATCGGGCGGCAGGTGCAGCGCGCTCAGCACCAGTGCCGCGGCTTCGTCGATGGCATTCTCGGTACCGTGGCCGAAGCACAGGCCGGCCGCGTTAAAACGGCTGGCGCCGAAACGGATAAAATCGCGCAGTGTTTGCAACTGCGCGCGGGCCTCTTCGAATTCGTCCATAGCTGTGATGGTTCGCGATAGGGGTGGGTTCATTGGGTAAGGGCGGGTATTAATCCCGCCCTTACGATGGATTATAGCCATAATAGCGGATATGCCGTGATCGCGCGGTGTGGAATAATGCCCGCCATGAATCAGACCGCCGCGAACAAACCCTACACCAAAGCGCTGCTGGCCCTGGCCAGTGTGCTGGCCCTGCTGATCGGCCTGTGGGCAGCCCGCCAACTTATGCACACGCCCGCCGCGCTGCCCACACTCACGTCCGGCACCGCCCTGCCCGCGCCACGCCCGCTGACACCGTTCACGCTCACCGATCATCACGGACTAACCTTCGACTTGGCGCGCTTCAAGGGCGCCTGGACCTTGCTGTTCTTCGGCTACACCCATTGCCCGGATGTCTGCCCGACCACGCTCGCGACCCTGAACAGCGTGGCGAAGAAGATTGCCGACGCGGGCCCGCAGCGCGTGCCGGTACGCGTCGTCTTCGTCAGCGTCGATCCGCAACGCGACACGGTGCAACGCCTGGCCGAATACGTGCCCTACTTCAACAAGGATTTTCTCGGCGTCACCGGCACGCCCGCACAACTCGACGCCTTCACCGCCCAGCTCAACATCCTGCACATGCGCGGCAGCGAAACGGCGGCGGATGGCGGCTATACTGTGGACCATACCGCTTCGATTCTGCTGATTGATCCAGAAGCGCGCTTCAGCGCAATCTTCTCGGCGCCGCATGTCGCCACCACCCTCGCGAAAGACTTCCTGTCCCTGCGCAGCTACTACGAGGACCTGCAATGAAACCCTGGCTCGCTTTGCTTGCTTTACTGCTCACCGCACCCGGCCTGACGCTGGCCGCCGATGACATCGCCGTGCACGACGCCTGGGTGCGCGCCGCGCCGCCCGGCGCCACGGTGCTGGCCGCCTATCTGACCATCGACAACCACAGTGCCCGTGCGCAGGCGCTGAGCGGCGCCAGCAGCCCGCAGTTCGACAGCGTCGAGATCCATCGCACCGAGGTCAAGAACGGCGTCGCCAGCATGAGCGCCCAGCCGCGCGTCGCCATACCCGCGCACGGCACACTGAGTTTCGCACCGAACGGCTATCATCTGATGCTGATCGGACCGCGCAAAGTCTTGCACGCCGGCGATCACGTCGAACTGCGCGTGCAGTTCGACGGCCAGCCCGCCCAACTGATACATGCGCCGGTGCGCGCCGGTGCCGCGCCCGCCGACGACATGATGCAGCAGCACCCTCACGACTGATTGCAGGATACCCAGACCATGCCGGATAACGCGCCACGCGCGGCCACAGCGGCGGGTGATGCGCTGAAAAGCCTGCCCCAATACCTGTTGCCGCAGCATCTTTTGTCCTGGCTCATGCAGGTCGCGACACGGCTGCGCTGGCGGCCGTGGAAGAACTGGCAGATCAAGTGGGTGATCCGCCGTTACGGCGTCAATATGAACGAAGCGCTGGACCCCGAACCCACGCATTACCCGAACTTCAACAGCTTCTTCACGCGCGCTTTGCAAGCCGGCGCGCGGCCGCTGGCTGACGGCGCTAATGACATCCTCTGCCCGGCGGACGGCGCCATCAGTCAGATCGGTGCGATCCGCGAGGGCCGTATCTTTCAGGCCAAGGGCCGCGATTTCACCGCTGTGGAACTGCTCGGCGGTTCGATTGCGCGCGCCGCGCCTTTCGAGAACGGCAGCTTCGTCACCGTCTACCTGTCGCCGCGCGACTACCACCGTGTGCACATGCCGATCGCCGGGAAACTGCGCGAAATGGTCCATGTGCCCGGTCGCTTGTTCAGCGTCGCACCGCACACCACGCGTGCCATCCCGCGGCTGTTCGCGCGCAACGAGCGCGTGGTGTCGATGTTCGACACCGAGGCCGGGCCGATGGCGGTGATCCTGGTCGGCGCGCTGTTCGTGGCCAGCATCGAAACGGTCTGGGCCGGCGTGGTCACACCACCGCGGCGCCGGGAGATCCGGGTCTGGGATTACCGTGACGCAACGCGCCTGCTGGAACGGGGCGCTGAGCTTGGCCGCTTCAACATGGGATCGACGGCCATCGTGCTGTTCGGCCGGGGCCAGGCGCAGTGGGATGCGGCATTGCAGGCTGACAGTGCGGTGCGCATGGGGCAACGACTGGGCACCCTCAACCCGATGTAGGGGCTCAGCATGCTGTGCCCCTACACCATCGGACAGCGTTTTCTGCTATCCTCGCAACTCGCCACTCGTTACTCGCCACTGTCCTTATGCAACCCATGCTCAACATCGCGGTGCGCGCCGCGCGCGCCGCCGGCAACGTCATCGTCCGCCATGTCGATCGGCTCGACTCGCTCACCGTCAACGTCAAACAGCGTAATGATTTCGTCTCTGAGGTCGACCAGATGGCCGAGCAGGAGATCATCAAGGTGATCCGCAAGGCCTTCCCCAGCCATGGCATCCTGGCCGAGGAAAGCGGCGCACACGCGGGCGATGACTATCTGTGGGTCATCGATCCGCTCGACGGCACCACCAATTTTCTGCACGGCTTTCCGCAGTTCGGCGTGTCCATCGCGGTCAAGCACAAGGGCCGGCTGGAGCAGGCCGTGGTCTACGATCCGCTGCGTCAGGAACTGTTCACCGCCAGCCGCGGTGACGGCGCGCACCTCAATGACCGGCGCATCCGTGTCAGCAAGCAGAAGGCGCTGGAAGGCGCCCTGCTCGGCACCGGTTTCCCGTTCAAGATCCACGAACACATCGATCCTTACCTCGGCATGCTCAAGGATCTGTTCGCGGTCACCGCCGGCATCCGCCGCGCCGGCGCGGCATGTCTGGATCTGGCCTATGTCGCCGCCGGTCGGGTCGACGGCTTCTGGGAAATTGGTCTGAAGGAATGGGACATGGCCGCCGGCGTGTTGCTGATCCAGGAAGCCGGTGGGCTGGTGGGCGACTTCAAAGGCGGTCACAATCATCTCGTCAGCGGCAATGTCGTGGCCGGCAATCCCAAGCTGTTCAAGGCCATCCTCAAAACCATCCAGCCGCATCTCACCCCGGAACTGGCGCGCTGAAATTCTTTACGCGGCCCCAGGGCCGCGATACTGTATCAAGGACAGCAGGGCGCGTGCCGCTATCACTGCACGGTTTACTGATATTGCAGGACGGGACTCCATGGATCTGATCTTCAAACTGTTGCAACAGATGCGCACCCTCGGCGCATCGGACCTGCTGCTCAGCAACGACATGGCGCCGGCCCTGCGCATCAACGGCAAACTCAGCGCGGTGTCCGACGTGGCCTTGAACCCGGCGCAGATCGAGAACATTGCCAAGCTACTGTTCGACGAGGCCCAGCAGAAAAGCTTCACCGCGACTCTGGAATGCAACGTCGGCGTGAGCTTTCCCGGTCTCGGCCGGTTCCGCATCAACGGCTTCCGCCAGCGCGGCAGCATCGCACTGGCGATCCGCGCCGTGCCCACCTCGACCCCGGACTTCGCGGCCCTTGGCCTGCCGGACTCACTCAAAGACATCGCCATGCAGAAGCGCGGCCTGGTGTTGCTCGTGGGCGCCTGCGGCTCGGGCAAGTCGACCTCGCTGGCGTCGATGATCGACTACCGCAGCCGTAACGACGACGGCCATATCATCACCATCGAAGACCCGGTCGAGTTCCTGCTGCCGCATCGCCGCAGCATGGTCAACCAGCGCGAGATCGGCGTCGACACGCGTTCCTACAGCGGCGCGCTGATGAACGCCCTGCGCCAATCGCCGGACGTGCTCATGATCGGCGAGATCCGTGACCGCGACACCCTGGAGCGCGCCCTGGAATTCGCCGACACCGGCCACCTGTGCCTGAGCACCCTGCACGCCAACAACGCCAATCAGACCTTCGATCGCATCATCAATTTCTTCAGGGAGGAGGAGCGCGCTCAGATCCTGGTCAGCCTGGGACAGAATCTGCGCGCCGTGATATCGCAACGCCTGCTGCCAAGCCTGAACGGCGCGCGCACCCTCGCCTACGAACTGCTCACCGGCTCGCCGCGCGTCAGCGAGTTGGTGCGCCGCGGCGAGTTCGATAAGCTCAAGGAGACGATGGAGAAGGGGCAGGCGCACGGCATGAACACCTTCGACCAGTCCCTGTTCAGCCTCCACGAGAGCGGCAAGATCAGCGCCGACACCGCGCTGGAATACGCCGACTCCGTCAGCAATCTGCGCCTGCGCATGAAGCTGGCCGCGCATGAAAGCGTCGGCATGTGAAAGCCGTCGCACTATCCCGTTACGACATTCAAGTTTTCCCGCCCATAACCGAAACCCTGTTCAGGGGGGACGCATTCTCTGTGACGGATCACCTGGACATGAGCGAAGGGTATGGCAGATCAATCAGTTGACAAAAAGGTTCTGGGCGGCAAGGCACTGGAACTGGTGATGCGGGATGTGCTGTGCGGCATGGAAGACCTGGCGACGCGACTCGGCTACGATGTGACGCCCTACCGGGTGGAAATCCTGTCCGTTGATCCCGCCCCGGTGGTAACGGGCAGCGCGGCTGCCAATTCCTCCGCCGTGGTGCTCGCCTTTCCGCAGCGCGAAGTGGCCGCGCGCCGCCACGCGCTACGCAAGAAAATTTCCTGAAGTTCCTGCTGAAATGAACAGGGCGCAGCATGCTGCGCCCTGTTCATTTGCACCTGAATCGGTCCACTGCCTTATGGCATGGCGTCGAGTTCCGCGCCCTCCTTCTTTACCGGTATGAGGTTCTGCTTCGACACCCCCAACCACATCACGATCGGGCTGGCCACCAGCACCGATGAATAGGTGCCGATGATGATGCCGAGGGTCAGCGCCAGCGCGAAATAGAAAAGGGTATGCCCGCCGAAGAACAGCATCGAGAATACCATCAGCTGGGTGGTGACGTGGGTGATGATAGTCCGCGACAGCGTGCGGGTGATGGCGTTGTCGATGATCTCGGGCACGGTGCCGACGCGCATGGTGCGGAAGTTCTCGCGGATCCGGTCGAACACCACCACTGTGTCATTCACCGAGTAACCCAGGATGGCCAACACAGCGGCCAGCACTGACAGGGAGAACTCCCAATGGAAGAAGGCGAAGCAGCCGAGGATGATGACCACGTCGTGAAAGGTAGCGACGATGGCGCCGACCGAGAAGCGCCATTCGAAGCGCACCGCCAAATAGGCCATGATGCCAAAGGACACCAGCAGCAGGGCCAAGCCGCCGTCGTTGACCAGTTCCGTGCCGACCTGCGGACCGACGAATTCCACGCGGCGCAGCTCGACCGTCTTATCCTGGGCTCGAAGCACTTCCATGACCTTTTCACTGATCTGCGCCGAGGACACCCCCGGCTTGAGCGGCAATTGCACCAGCAGATCATGGGCGCTGCCGAACTTCTGCACACTTGCGTCCTTAAACCCGTTCTGCGCCAGCGTGCCGCGCAACGTCGCGGTCTCGACCGATTGCGGATAGCTCAGCTCCATGACCGTGCCGCCGGTGAAATCGACGCTGAAGTTCAGTCCGTAGAACACCAGGGCAATGATGGCCGCGACAAAGGTCAGGGCCGAGATCACCGCAGTGATGCCGGCATAATGCATGAACGGGATGTCGTGCTTGATGCGGAAGATTTCCATGCGGCGTCCCTTAAATCGGAAGAGTGGTCAGTTTGCGCTGACCGAAGACCAGGTTGACCATGGCGCGCGACACCATCACGGCGCTGAACATGGAAGTGATAATGCCCAGGCACAAGGTCACCGCGAAGCCGCGGATCGGGCCGGAGCCGAGCATGAACAGCGCGAAGCCGGCGATCAGCGTGGTGATGTTGGAGTCGACGATGGTGTCGAAGGCGCGGTCATAACCCGAGTGAATACTGGCCTGCGGCGAATTGCCGTTGCGCAGTTCCTCGCGGATACGTTCGAAGATCAGCACGTTGGCATCGATCGCCATGCCGATCGTCAGCGCGATACCGGCGATGCCGGGCAGGGTCAGCGTGGCCTGCAGCATCGACAGCACCGCCACCAGCAGGATCATGTTGACGAACAGCGCGATGGTCGAGATCACGCCGAACAGGTGGTAGTAAAAAATCATGAACACCGCGATGGCCGCAAAACCGTACAGCGTCGAGTTGAAACCGGTGCGAATATTGTCCGCGCCCAGGCTCGGGCCGACGGTGCGCTCTTCGATGATCTCGCTGGGCACGGCCAGCGAACCGGCGCGCAACAGCAGTGCCAGATCGCGTGCCTCATCGGTGCTGTCCAGGCCGGTGGTCTGGAAGCGGCTGCTGAAGGAATCGCGGATGGTGGCAACGTTGATCACTTCCTCAACCGGCTTGCTGACCTTCACCGGCTTGCCATCGACCAGGGTGGTGGAGACCTTGTTCTCGATGAACACCACCGCCATGGGCTTGCCGATGTTGTCGCGGGTAATGTCGCCCATCTTCTTGGCACCCTTGCCATCGAGATTGACGAACACCGCCGGCTGGCCGCTGTTCTGATCCAGACCGGAAGCGGCGTGCGTGATCTGATCGCCGGTGACGATGACGCGCTTCTCCAGCAGCACCGGGTGGCCATCACGCATGTGATAGAGCTTGGAGCCCGGAGGCACGTGGCCGGCCTCCGCATCCTGCACGCTGTGTTCGACATCCACCAGCCGGTATTCCAGAGTCGCCGTGGCGCCGAGAATTTTCTTGGCGCGCGCCGTGTCCTGCACGCCCGGCAACTGCACCACGATACGGTCCGCTCCCTGCTGCTGGATGATGGGCTCGGCCACACCCAGTTCATTGACGCGGTTGCGCAGCGTGGTGATGTTCTGTTCGATGGCGAACTTGCGCACCTGGCGCTGTTCCTGCTCGCTCATAGTGACATTCAGATAATAGTGGCCGTCGGCGTCTTTATCAGTGACGACCATATTGGGATAGTCGCCGTAAATCTTGGCGCGGGCTTTTTCGCGTTCCGCAGGATCCTTGAAATCACCGCGCACCGTGTCGCCATCACGCGCCAGCGTCAGATAGCGCACCTTGTCCTTGCGTAGCAGAGCGCGGATATCGCCGACATAGCGCTCAGCCGACTGGCGCGCCGCCGCATCCATATCGACCTGCAACAGAAAGTGCACGCCGCCGCGCAGATCGAGACCGAGGTACATGGGTTGGGCATTGAGAGACTGCAACCACGCCGGCGTGGTGGCGGCCAGATTCAATGCCACCACATAATTGTCGCCGACCGTGCCTTCGATCGTGTCCACGGCCTTGAGCTGGGTCTCGGTGTCCGGGAAGCGCGCCAGCAGTTCGCCCTTCTCGAGCGTGATGGACTTATAGGTGATATTGGCCTTTTTCAGTGCCGCTTCGACTTTGTCGCGCAACGCGGCATCGGCCTTGAGACTGTGTGTGCCATTGACCTGTACCGCCGGGTCTTCGCCGTAGAGGTTCGGCAGCGCGTACAACGTGCCGAACAGCAGCAGCACGCCGATCAGCAGCTGCTTCCATAATGGGTATTGGTTGATCATGAATTGGCCATTGGTTATTCGAATGTTTGACGTTGCAGGTGCAACGTTGCGCTACAACGCCTTGATGGTACCTTTGGGCATCAGCCCCGCCACCGCGCTCTTCTGCACCTTGACCTGCACGCCGTCGGCGATCTCCACCGCAATGAAGGTCTCACCCACGTCGGTGACCTTGCCCAGCAGTCCACCACTGGTCACCACCTCATCGCCCTTGGCGAGCGCGCTGATCACCTGTTTGAGTTCTTTGGCGCGCTTGGACTGCGGGCGGATCAGCAGGAAATAGAACACCGCGAAAATCAGAATCAGCGGCAGAAAACTCATGATCGGGTCGGTCGGACTCGCGGCCGGGGCGGCGGCCCAGGCATCGGCAATAAAGAAACTCATGACTCGGTCCTTATATGGTGATCGGGAACGGGCTAGGCTGCCCGGCCCGGAAGCGTGGGTGCGCCGCAGCTCGGCCCCCTGTTATTCCGGCCATTATGCCATAGCCTCGCCGTTTTGCGCCTGTTGAGTATGGAAATCGGCCACGAAGTCCGCCAGGCGTCCAACGGCGATGGCCTCGCGCAGGCCGCGCATGAGTTCCTGGTAGTAATAGAGGTTGTGAATGGTGTTGAGGCGCGCACCGAGGATCTCGCTGCATTTGTCCAGATGGCGCAGGTAGGCGCGGCTGTAATGGCGGCAGGTGTAGCAACCGCACTGCGCATCGAGAGGCCGGACATCGTCCTGGTAGCGGCTGTTGCGGATACGGATCACGCCGCGGCGGGTGAACAGGTGGCCGTTGCGGGCATTGCGGGTCGGCATCACGCAATCGAACATGTCGATACCCCGGCTCACCGCCGCGACGATGTCCTCGGGTGTGCCCACCCCCATCAGATAGCGCGGCCGGTCGGCCGGCATCCGCGGCAGCAGATCGTCAAGGATACGTTCGCGGTCATCCTTGGGTTCGCCCACCGACAATCCGCCGATGGCATAGCCGTCAAAACCGATGTCGAGCAGGCCGCGCAGCGATTGCGCGCGCAGTGCCGGATACATGCCGCCCTGCACGATGCCGAACAAGGCCGCCGGGCTATCACCATGCGCCGCGCGCGACCGTGCCGCCCAGCGCAGCGACAACTCCATGGAAGTGCGCGCCTCGGTCTCGGTCGCCGGATAGGGCGTGCATTCATCGAACACCATGACGATGTCGCTGCCCAGCGCGCGCTGCACGGCCATGGAACGCTCCGGATCGAGAAACACCGGACTGCCGTCGATCGGCGACTGAAAGGCGACGCCCGCTTCGCTGATCTTGCGCAGCGCGCCCAGACTGAACACCTGGAAGCCACCGGAGTCGGTGAGTATGGGTCCGTCCCAGTGCATAAAGTCGTGCAGGTCACCGTGCAGCGCGATGATGTCGGTGCCCGGCCGCAGCATCAGATGAAAAGTGTTGCCGAGCACGATCTGCGCGCCGATCTCGCGCAGTTCCTCCGGTGTCATCGCCTTGACCGTGCCATAAGTGCCGACCGGCATGAAGGCCGGCGTGTCGACGGTGCCGCGTGGAAAGATCATGCGGCCACGGCGGGCGGGGCCCTCAGTGTTCAATAATTCAAATTTCATGCAATGGCTTCCAAAAATCCTCATCGCACCACATCATGTGGCGTAGGGGCGGGTCTAAGATCCGCCCCTATAGTTATTTTGTGACCAGCATGGCATCGCCATAACTGAAGAACCGATAGCGTTGCTCGACCGCATGGCGGTAGGCACGCAGCACATTGTCATAGCCACCGAAGGCGCACACCAGCATCAGCAAGGTCGAACCCGGCAGGTGAAAATTGGTGAGCAGCGCGTCAACCACCCGGAATTGATAACCCGGATAAATGAAGATGTCGGTCTCGCCGCTGAACGGCAGCAGTTCACCACTGCGTGCCGCGCTCTCCAGACTGCGCACCGCGGTCGTGCCGACCGCCACAATGCGTGAACCACGTGCGTGCGCGGCGCGCACCTGTTCACACACGGCGGCATTGATCTCGACGTATTCGCTGTGCATGCGGTGTTCTTCGATGCGCGCCACGCGCACCGGCTGAAAGGTGCCGGCGCCGACATGCAGCGTGACGTAGGCACTGTGCACACCCTTGGCGCGCAGTCGTTCCAGCAACGCGGTATCGAAATGCAGCCCGGCGGTGGGCGCAGCCACGGCGCCCGGATTGCGGGCATACACTGTTTG
>JBGPWJ010000232.1:0-4353 GCA_041492115.1 Gammaproteobacteria bacterium | reverse complement strand
CGCCGCCGTTGACGCTCCGGTGCAACTGGTTGTTGGGCGGCTTTTCGGCCACTCGATTGTCGTACTGATACAAGCGCACACCTGTCGGGCGTACTGGTGTTATGCGGCATTGCTTGCATGGGAACCCATCGTCCACAGTCACCTGCAAGAAATGGGTTAGGCGGCGAAGCGGTTTGTGATAGTCATGGGCACCAATGCGTTCACTGACATTCACTGAATTGGTTCGTCACTTAATCACCTTCGTTGCACGCACAAGAATCGACTCAGGAACACTAATTCCGAGTGCCTTCGCTGTCTTGAGGTTCACGACAACATCAAATATTGTGGGCTGTTCGTATGGCAACTCTGAGGGCTTTGCACCCCTGAGGATTCTATCGATCAGGTACGCAGCTCGCTTGAAGATCGCTGGCACGTTGGCACCGTAGGCATATAGAAAACCAGCATCGGCAAACTCCGCATCTTCAGCTATTGCTGGTAGCCGATTGTCCCGAGCAAATCGAACGATCTTGTCCATGTGACCAATTGTAAGGATAGTCGTCGGGACAATCAGCGCTTGCGTGCGGTAACTCTTTATCGAGGCAAAGGCTGCTTCAACATCACGCAAGTCCACAATACGTAGCCCAATATTGGCACTCTTGGCTGCTCGGCGGAGACCATTGGATTCAACTATTGCTCCCGGATCGCCCAGATCCGTGAGCAGTGCCACCCGACGTAATCTAGGAATGGAGTCCCTCGCCATCTCCAACCGGCTAGCTGCCGTTTCAATCGACTGCCATGATACGCCAGTGAGGTTTCCTTTCGGATGCGACAAGTTGTCGGTCCAGCCTTGTTCAATTGGATCGTAAGCGTCGGTAGCCACGATGGGAATGGATGTCGTAGCCTGGCGCGTCGCGGGTACCGCCAACGTAGTGGGTGCCAGAACATCGACCCCAAGCGCGACAAGATCCTTGGCCATGTTGGGAAGTTTGGACGTATCTCCGTTGTCGTATCGAATGATGATTTGCGCGGTCTGGCCATCTACCCAGCCGAACTCGCGTAGACCCTGAGTCAACGCCCCGACGTAAGTCGCAGTGGCCTCCGGCGTGCCACTCCATAGGATGCCGATCTTGGGAAGCGGCTTTGGCTGTTGGGCGGCAACAGCCCCAAGCCAGGCGGCGAAAACGACACTTGCCATCCACGGCAGAGTTATCTGCAGAAAACCTAGCTTGGCTGTCCGGGAAGATTGCATGTCGCCTCCGGTAACTTCTATTGCTTGAATAAGTGACTATTGGGCTTCCAGTCTGTTCGCAACAAGAACAGACCAAAAGACGACAGGCGCGTTTCTACCGGAGCGCTCGTGCATTCAAGGCTACTATACATTTGCCCCGCGGCATGCGGGAATCGTTTGCGTAGTCATCATGGCGAAAGAAGGCTTTCCGGTACAGCGTTCTCTTCATTCTGAAGGGCCGCTATTCACCGGCCAAGTCGTCCGTGTCATGTGGCCGCTTCTGTTAAGGGTTGTTCTCTGTTAAGGGTTGTTCGATGCCTGCCCTAAGTCGCAGGTGTGCGATGACTCGACGCAGCTCAGCGGGCAGGCGTCGGACAAGCCTCAAGGGAGGAAACCGCGGGATGCACCGGCGCGGCCGCGGCAGGCTAGACGGCTATGGGGATTTGACTGTTTGCAGTCGAGCTGTACACGGCAACTGGGGCAGGCGGACGGACGGTTGTGTCGGTGGGATGTGTAACGGTGGTGGTGCGATGCCGGATTTTTTGCTGATGCATCGAAGCAGAAGGCACGCTCCTGCAGCGTAGGGCAAGGCGCTCCGCTATCGGCGCTGGGCGATGAACGGTGGACGCACAGTTTGGGCAACAGGGGCCTGAGATCATGCTGCGGCTCGCTGTGGCGGTGGGGCACGGATGGGTTGCCCGCGCGCGAAGGTCTCGATGATGATCATCGCCGCACCACAGTCGGGGCAGCGGAAAGTGGGCTGGACGATGCCCACGAGTGCATCAGGCGGCTGAGGCTCGGCCAGTTCGGCTACGACGTGCAGCAGCTCGCGCGCCCGCGCCAGATTGTTTCTGCGCCCGGCATTGGCGATCAGTCCATAGTGACGGATGCGGTGAAAGCCGCTGGGCAGAACGTGCAACAGGAAGCGGCGCATGAACTCCTCGGCACTGAGGGTCATCGTCTTGTAGCGCGTCTTACCCTTGGCGCGGTAATCCTTCCAACGGAAGCTCACGCCACGTTCATCGAGGGCAACCAGCCGCCGGTTCGAGATCGCCACGCGGTGGGTATAGCGGGACAGATAGGCCAGCACCGCCGCCGGCCCGGCAAAGGGGCGTTTGGCATAAACAACCCATTCCTGTGCGCGCAGGGGTGCGAGCCAGTCGCTGAAGCGCGCCGCGTCGGCCAGTGCAGCATCCTCACCGAAGAACTGCAACTGCCCAGCGCGATGCGCCGTGGCAAGTTCCTCGAGGAAACGGCGTCGAAACAGGCGCGAGAGCACGCGTACCGGCAGGAAGAAGCCCGGCTTGCAAGCCACCCAGCGCTCACCGTCTTGAGACAGACCACCGCCGGCAACGATGCCATGCACGTGGGGATGATGGGTGAGCGCCGATCCCCAGGTGTGCAGCACCAGGGTCGCCCCGATCTGGGCACCCAGATGCTTCGGATCGGCGGCGATGGTGCGTAGCGTCTCGGCGGCGAGTTCGAACAGCAGCTCATAGATCACCGCCTTGTTGTAATAGGCCATCGCGCTGATCGGTGCCGGCAAGGTGAACACGACATGGTAGTACTCCACCGGTAGCAGTTCGGCCTGACGGGCCTCGAGCCAGCGCCGTGCGGCGCTCGCCTGGCACTTCGGGCAGTGCCGGTTGCGGCATGAGTTGTAGGCGATCTCGACTTGCTGGCAGCCCTCGCAGCGCAGCACGTGTCCACCCAGCGCCGCGCTGCGACACTGCTCGATCGCCGCCATAACCTTGTGCTGACCCAGACTCAGGTGACCGCGCTGGGCCTCACGCCAGGCGGGACCGTGGGTACGAAAGATGTCGGCGACCTCCAGGGCATGCTGCCCCACGAAGGCGCTCCTACGCGGGCTGCAGCCTCTCCAGCGGGCTGACCACCTCGCGCAGGATCTCGGTGGCCACCTGGGCATACAGGGCCGTGGTCTCGAGCTTCTTGTGCCCGAGCAGGACCTGGATGACGCGGATGTCGACCTTCTGCTCCAGCAGGTGTGTGGCGAAACAGTGGCGCAGCGTATGCATCGACACGCGCTTGTCGATCTTGGCGGCCCGCGCGGCGGCATGCACGGCGCGGTTGAGCTGACGGGTGCTAAGCGAGTCGATGGGATTGAGTCCGGGAAACAGCCAGCCGCCATCGAGCATCTTGCCCTGGGCGCGGGCGACTCGCCACCAGGCGCGCAGGCGCCCAAGTAGCACCGGCGAGAGCATGGCGTAGCGATCCTTGCCGCCCTTGCCCTGCTCGATGCGCAGCGTCATGCGCCCACTGTCGATGTCGCCCACTTTGAGTGCCACCACCTCGCTCGCGCGCAGCCCAGCACCGTAGGCCACCGAGAGCGCCGTCTGATGCTTCAGGTTGCCGGCCGCGGCGATCAAGCGGGCCACCTCCTCGCGGCTCAATACCACTGGCAGGGTGCGCGGGACACGCACCGGCTGCATCTTGTGCATCAATTCGCCGTGATCGAGCGTGACCTCGAAGAAGAACTTCAACCCGGTGATCGCGGCATTGAGCGAGACCGGCGAGATCCCGTGATCGACCAGGTGCAACTGGTAGCCCCGCAGATCCTCGACGCTGGCCGTGTCGGGCGAGCGCCCAAGAAAACCGGCAAACTGGCGCACCGCGCGAATGTAGTGGTGCTGCGTCTTGTCCGAGAGTTTGCGCATCCGCATGTCGTCGATCATGCGCCGGCGCAACGGCGTGATGCGTTGAGTCGATGAGTCCATGGCTCTGCTCCTGTCGTGACGCGAGGCCGATTGCCTCGTTCCACAACATAAACAGATCCGTGTCTCTACATATCTACCACCCCTGCTCGCAGCCCCTTACCGCGCGAGCGGTTTAGTCCTTTGGCCGATGACGGCCGGTCGATAGCCCTCGGGCAATGTGTCCCTTAGTTGAAAACAGTTTCCACGTCGGCGTCATCGGCCGCGGGGCAGCGTTCTGCGCACCCCGCGCCGCGTCAACTGTTGTGGAGATACTTCGCCTTTGAGCCGCGCTTAAGGCCGCAAATCGCTTCGAATAGGCACTAGTACAGCGCCACGTTAATTACGCAACATAATGTCGACCCATCTTTCGATCAGCATCCTGACGGGTGAAGGTCCAGTCGATGCCAAGACGCTGCGCGTTGCGGCGCCGTT
>JBGPWJ010000312.1:0-2236 GCA_041492115.1 Gammaproteobacteria bacterium | reverse complement strand
CTCGATGCCGCGGCGCTCGCGGTTCAGTTCGTCGAGGCGCTGCGCCATCTGTCGCGCCGTGCCGAGTTCATCGCTGAGCAGGCATTCGATGCCCTGCGCCATGTCTTCCAGTCGTCCCGCCGCATTGAGACGCGGCGCCACCGCAAAGCCAAGATCCGAGGCTGCGAGTCGCTCCGGCGTACGGCCGCCCGCCTCGAGCAACGCCAGTATACCCGGGCAGCATTGCTTGGCGCGGATGCGCCGCAACCCCTGTTCCACCAGGATGCGGTTGTTGTGATCCAGCGGTACGACGTCAGCGACCGTGCCCAGTGCAACGAGATCGAGCAGCACCGCAAGATTCGGCTCGGTTATCCCACGTGCGGTAAACCAGCCTATTTCACGCAGCCGCGCACGCAGTGCCAGCATTACGTAGAAGATCACGCCGACACCGGCGAGATTTTTACTGGGAAAGGCATCGCCCGGCAGATTCGGATTGACGATGGCATCGGCCGCCGGCAGCGTCGCGCCGGCCAGATGATGATCGGTGACTAGCACGCGTATGCCATGCCGCTGCGCCGCGGCCACGCCCTCGATGCTGGACACGCCGTTGTCGACGGTGATGATCAACGCCGGCGCCTGCTGCGCCGCCACCGCGACAATCTCAGGCGTGAGTCCGTAGCCGTATTCGAAACGGTTCGGCACCAGGTAACGCACATCCCGCGCGCCCAGCGCGCGTAACGCGCGGACCGCCAGCGCGCAACTGGTGGCGCCGTCAGCATCGAAATCGGCGACGATCATGATGCGCCAGTCCTGTGCCAGCGCCTCCTCCAACAGCGCGACGGCCGCTGTCATACCACTCAAGGTTAGTGCGGGATGTAACCGGTCCAGACCCTGTTCGAGTTGCGCGCGATCGCTGACCTGACGCGCGGCATAGATGCGCCGCAGCAGCGGCGGCAGATCGTCCGGCAGCGCGGCCAGTGCGCGCGCATCGATCAGTCGCGGGATGATTTTTTTCATGTGCGGATGATACCTGATGGGAGAGATAAGTTTGCGAAGAACTTACCGGCAATGCAGCCCTGTAAGGTTTACACAGTGCCCGACTCTTCCCGAGCGGCAGTCATATGATAAAGCCTGACTACTTCCCGTTCTTATAACATTCAAGCACACGGCGTCGGCGCCAGAACCGCCGCAAGCCCGCACGCGTGACCTCGTAAACGCTGTTATTGCCAGGAAACAAGCGCAGTGTGTCGAGCCTGCCAGTCTTCAGCGCCGCCAACGCCGGCGCGAACCAATCGCGCTCCAAGGTCAGCAGCGCCGCGCACCAGGCATCGGCATCGCCGTATGACACTGCATCTTGCTGTTCCGACATCACCACGAGCTGGTCGGTAACTGCTCCCGGCGTTGCCCTACCTCCTGCATCCATGCAGTCGTCAGCGGCACCGCCATCTTTCACCCAGGCAGCAGTGATATCCGTCGCCGTCGCCACAGCAACGCCTGCTGCGACAGCCAGACCGCGTACGCAAGGTTCCGTGCTGCACACCTGCGTCCACGGTGGCGGCTTGATCACAGGCAAACGTCCTCCGCCCCAGAACCACACGCTGTTGATGGGAAGCTGTCCCCGTTCCTCACGCGCCGTATTGACGGGGCTGTCATGGAATAGCATCTGCACTTCATTGAGCACACCATGCCAGCGCTTGCCGTTTGCGCCCTGCGGCAGGAAGGCATCGATGTTGCGGCCGATCACCGCGTGCAGCGCATGCGTGCGAATCCGCGGGTCATCCGGCAGACGCAGATACCAGCGCTGCGGGTGCGGTATTTCGAGTCGCCAGTCATCGGAATTGTACACGGCGTTGAAGGCCGCCGCGAGTGCGCGGGCCTCGTCCATTCGCACAGCCAACACGCGCGGCCCGAACAACAACAGCCGCGCCTGATCCGCGCGCAGATGCACCGGATCGGCGCGCAGCCAGTAGCCGTCCGCCACCATAGCATCAGCCTCGCCCAACCAACTTAACGCCGCCACCGGCGCATCGGCATCGTACGCGGGTGTGATACCAAACAGTTGCAGCAACAGTCCATCGCTATCACTGGCCACTGCACTGTGCTGCTGCGCACGCACCAGCAGCGTCAGTAAAGCGGGAGACTGCGGCGCTGGCGCAGTCAGTGCCGGCAGGGCATCAAACAAACCGGGAGTGAGCAGACTCAGTGTTCGCATGACGTGCTGTTATCCATGACTGGTACGTGGGTATTGGCCGCTGCG
>JBGPWJ010000158.1:0-6253 GCA_041492115.1 Gammaproteobacteria bacterium | reverse complement strand
GACACGCTGGAGGCGGCACTGCGTGCCGCCGGCGCCGTGGTACTTGGCACCGATCTGGTCATGGCCAGAAAAGTGGCGAACGCTTTTTGCAGCATACGACCGCCAGGCCATCATGCCAGCCGTGAGCAGGCCATGGGCTTGTGCTTGCTGAATAATGTGGCGGTGGGCGCCGCGCATGCCCTCGCCGCCCATGGATTGAGTCGAATCGCGATTGCGGATTTCGACGTGCATCATGGCAACGGCACGGAAGACATTTTCCGCGACGACCCGCGCGTGCTGCTGTGTTCGCTGTTCCAGCACCCGCTGTACCCGCACACCGGCGGCGCCAGCAGCGACCATGTCATCAACGTACCGTTGGCCGAAGGCACGGACAGTGCCGGCTTGCGACGCGCGGTGATGGAACATTGGTTACCGGCGCTGCAAGCCTTTCAACCGGAGATGATCTTCATCTGCGCCGGCTTCGATGGCCACTGGCAGGACGAGATTGCGGACTTGGCGCTGGTCGAGTCGGATTACACTTGGATCACACAACAACTCAAAACGGTTGCCGCGACCTGGTCAGAGGGGCGAATTGTCTCAGCACTGGAAGGCGGTTATGAGTTGCACGCGCTCGGCCGCAGTGCCATGGCGCACATAAAAGTATTGAGCGATTTGTGATCGTGCAGTATCGCAGGTAACGCGTGCGCAAGCGCACCCTACTCCATTAGTCTTTTAGTCTTTCGGTAATTGAATAACGGGCTTCTGCTTGTTTCTGCAGAACACCGTCAGCGTCTTGCCGATGACCTGCACCCGCTCCGTGCCTTCACGGGCGCAGATTTCGTCCATCATGCCGAGGGTGGACTCGCGATCTTCCGCCGCGACCTTGATCTTCACCAGCTCATGCTGATCCAACGCAATGTCCAGCTCCTTCAGAAGTTGTGGCGTGAGACCCTTCTGGCCCACCATGATGATGGGGTTGAGCGCATGGCATTTGCCGCGCAGGAACTTGATCTGGGATTTTGAGAGTGGCATGGCGACGACGGCGGTGTTTTTGAAGGGGGCAGACTATATCAGGAACCGGCTGGAGGTGGTAGGAACGCGGCATGCCGAGCACTTCACTTGGCAGCGTATCCTTCAGACAACATGCAAACCTCACAGAACCGCAACATCGTCCGTGTGATTTACGGCCGGACACTTAACTACTGGAAAAATGGCGCGCCCGGAGAGATTCGAACTCCCGACCGCCTGGTTCGTAGCCAGGTACTCTATCCAGCTGAGCTACGGGCGCGTGTGGGGGGCGCATTATCACGAAATGCGCCATCACGTGTCAAGAAAAGTAACGGGGAAAATGGCGGAGAGAGAGGGAGTCGAACCCTCGATGGAGCTATAAACCCCATACTCCCTTAGCAGGGGAGCGCCTTCGACCACTCGGCCATCTCTCCTTGAAGTAGCCGTATGAAAAAACGAGGCTACCGCACCTGCCGTATCAGGCACTCAACACGGCAGGCGGGTAGGATACTCATGCGGAGGGCGCGCGTAAAGAGCTTATTGATTGCCGTCAGAGCGCTCTACGATATTTCCTTCAGAGTGGGCAGCGAGTTCCTTTTCGCGCTTGATACGCTCGTAAATCTCTTCACGATGTACCGAGACTTCCTTGGGCGCATTGACGCCGATACGAACCTGATTGCCTTTCACGCCCAGCACGGTCACGGTGACCTCATCGCCGATCATCAGCGTCTCACCAACCCTACGAGTCAAAATCAACATTTCCTCATCTCCTTGCACATACAATCACCACCAATTAAATCAGCCATTACACGCTCAGAACCTGACCGGTAATAACACTATCGACCGACCGTCCTCAATCTATAGCCGGCTAGACAACCTGTTATTTATTATTATTTCCATTTAATTAATTAATTACAGTATATTAGAGAATACTCCTCGACTATACAGCAGGTTCCTTATCGAGATGAAACACGTCGTGCAGCGCCCGCACACCGAGTTCCAGATACTTCTCATCAACCACCACCGAGACCTTAATTTCAGAAGTGGAAATCATGCGGATATTGATGGCTTCCTTGGCCAGCGCCTGAAACATGGTGCTGGCGATGCCGGCATGTGAGCGCATACCCACCCCGACCACTGAGATCTTCACAATGCGATTATCGCCATTGACCTCGCGCGCACCCAGCTGCTTGGCAGTGGCGCGCAACACCTCCAGCGCCTTGTCATAGTCGTTGCGATGCACGGTAAAGGTGAAATCGGTGGTCGCATCCTGTCCGACGTTTTGGACAATCATATCGACCTCAATGTTCGCGGCGGCGATCGGGCCTAGAATCTGGTAGGCCACACCCGGCTGGTCGGGCACACCCAATATGGTCAGCTTAGCCTCGTCGCGGTTGAACGCGATACCGGAGATCAGCGCCTCTTCCATTCCTGCTTCCTCATAAGTAATCAGTGTGCCCTCACCTTCCTGGAAGGATGAAAGCACACGCAAAGGTACGTTGTACTTGCCGGCGAATTCCACCGAGCGGATCTGCAGAACCTTGGAGCCGAGGCTGGCCATCTCCAGCATCTCCTCGAAGGTGATGCGTGCCAGACGACGGGCCTGCGGAACAACGCGTGGATCGGTGGTGTATACGCCATCCACATCGGTGTAAATCTGGCATTCATCGGCTTTCAGCGCCGCCGCCAACGCCACGGCCGTGGTATCCGAACCACCGCGTCCAAGCGTGGTGATACTGCCGTGCTCATCCACACCCTGGAACCCGGCGACCACGACGACTCGTCCTGCATCCAGATCTTTGCGCACACCCGCCGCGTCGATATCCAGAATGCGCGCCTTATTGTGCGCGCTGTCGGTGAGGATATGCACTTGCGCGCCGGTATAGGAACGCGCCGCGCAACCGCGCGCTTCGAGCGCCATACTGAGTAGAGCAATGGTGACCTGTTCGCCAGTGGCAAGCAGGACATCCAACTCGCGGGGGTTTGGGCGAGGATCGATGGCTTTGGCAAGGGAAACCAGCCGGTCAGTCTCCCCACTCATGGCAGATACTACCACAACGAGGTCATGACCACGTTCCCGCCAGCCACGCACCTTTTCAGCCACGGCCGCAATCCGGTCCGGGCTGCCAACCGATGTGCCACCGTATTTTTGGACTATCAAGGCCATCTTGGGGATCGCTGCAAAGGGCGCTGATTAAACACTAATTGACGCTGCATTGAAAGCTGATCAAGAGAGATACCGGATCTTAAAATACTGACCGACGACACGGCTTCAATCATCTGAAGTGTTGGGGCCTATCTGTGTAATAACAATATAGCGCCTTAAGTTAAAGCCTATGCGTGACCTGACACCTTAAGTCTGTCGCGCACCCATTGCGCCACCGAAGCCAGCGCGCCATCCAACGCCTCCGGATTGGTGCCGCCGGCCTGGGCCATATCGGCGCGACCGCCGCCCTTGCCGCCGACCTGCTGGGCCACAGCGCTGATCAGTTCGCCGGCCTTGAGACGGTCGGTCTGATCCGCCGTCACGCCCGCCACCAGGCTGACCTTACCGTCACTGACCGCGCCCAGCACCACCGCCGCCGAGCCCAGTTTATTCTTGAGTTGATCCACCGTATCGCGCAGCGCCTTGGCATCGGCGCCGTCGAGTCGCGCCGCCAGCACCTGCACGCCGTCGATCTCGACCGCCTGACCGGCCAGGTCACCGCCTTGGCTGCTGGCAAGTTTGCCCTTGAGTTGTTCCAGTTCCTTTTCCAGCTTGCGTGCCTTGTCCATTAACTGGCGCACCTTCTCGTCGGCGTTGTCGCGCCCGCCTTTGACCAACTCGGCGATGCGCGCCAATGTGGCCTCGTTCGCCTTCACCCAGTCCAGCGCACCGTGGCCGGTCACCGCCTCGATGCGGCGCACACCGGCGGCGACGCCGCCCTCAGCGGTAATCTTGAACAGGCCGATGTCGCCGGCGCGCCGCACATGTGTGCCACCACACAGCTCGGTGGAAAACTCGCCGATCGACAACACGCGCACACGGTCGCCGTATTTCTCGCCGAACAGCGCCATGGCACCGGCGCCGACTGCTTCGTCATAGGCCATGACCCGGGTATTCACTTCGCTGTTCAGCAGCACCTGTTCATTGACCAGCCGCTCGACCTCCTCGATCTGCCCGCGCGTCATCGGTTCAAAGTGCGCGAAGTCGAAACGCAGGCGCTCGGGATCGACCAGCGAGCCTTTCTGCGTGACGTGCTCACCCAGCACCTTGCGCAAGGCCGCGTGCAGCAGATGCGTGGCGGAATGATTCAGCGCGGTGGCCTGACGCCGGAAACCGTTGACGCGCGCCTCGACGGCATCACCGACGCGCAGCGTACCGCTCCTGAGTTCACCTATGTGCGCATGCGCACCACCACCCTGCTTGTGTGTGTCCACAACCGCGAATTCGGCCTGCACGGTTTCCAACAAGCCGTGATCGCCGACCTGACCGCCGGACTCGGCATAGAACGGCGTACGGTCCAGGATCACCACGCCGGACTGGCCGGCCGTGAGCTGCTCGACTGCGGCACCTTCATGAAATAGCGCGGTGACATTGGCGCGGTCGAAGATCAGTTCGTAGCCAGTGAATTTGGTGGTATGGACAACGTCGGTCTCCACGTAATCAGACATCTTAAACTGACTGGCGGCGCGCGCCTGTTCGCGCTGCGCGCTCATCTCGCGCTCGAACCCGGCCATGTCCAGGCTCAGCCCACGTTCGCGCGCGATATCGCCGGTCAGATCGGCGGGAAACCCATAGGTGTCGTAAAGTTTGAATATAGTTGCGCCGGGAATTTCCTTGCCGGAGAGGCTGGCGATATCCTGCTCCAGAATACGCATGCCCTTTTCCAGTGTCTCGGCAAAGCGCTGCTCTTCCAGCAGCAGTACGCGTTCAACCTGCGGCTGCGCATTGACCAGTTCCAGATAGGCCCCGCCCATCTCGTCAACCAGCGGTGCAACCAATTTATGGAAGAAGGGATCGCTCAGGCCAAGCTTGTAACCGTGACGGATGGCGCGGCGGATGATGCGCCGCAACACATAACCGCGCCCTTCGTTCGAGGGCAGTACGCCGTCGGTGATGAGAAATGCGCAGGAGCGGATGTGATCGGCGATGACACGCAGCGAACTGTTGCTGAAATCCGCTGTCCCCGCCAGTTTGGCCACCGCACCGACCAGGTGCCGGAACAGATCGATGTCGTAATTGCTGTGGACGCCCTGCATCACGGCCGCCAGACGTTCCAGACCCATGCCGGTATCGACCGAGGGTTTGGGTAAGGGCTTCAGCGTGCCGTCCGCCGCGCGATCGTACTGCATGAACACCAAGTTCCAGATCTCGACGTAGCGATCACCATCCTGGTCCGGTGTGCCGGGTGGACCGCCCGCGACCTCCGGGCCGTGGTCGTAGAAAATTTCCGAGCAGGGACCGCAGGGACCGGTATCGCCCATGGACCAGAAGTTATCCGTCGAAGCAATGCGTATCACGCGCGCTGCATCGACCTTGATCTCCTTGATCCAGATGTCCGCGGCCTCGTCGTCATCGGCATAGACCGTCACCCAGAGCTTGTCTGCGGGCAGATTCAATATCTCGGTGAGAAACTCCCAGGCGTACTGGATGGCCTCGCGCTTGAAATAATCGCCGAAGCTGAAGTTGCCGAGCATCTCGAAAAAAGTGTGATGGCGCGCCGTGTAGCCGACGTTTTCAAGATCATTGTGCTTGCCGCCGGCGCGCACGCAACGCTGCGAACTGACCGCGCGCACATAGCCGCGCTGCTCGCGCCCCAGAAAGGCATCCTTGAACTGCACCATGCCGGCATTGGTGAACAGCAGCGTGGGGTCGTTGCCGGGAATCAATGGGCTGGAGGCCACGATCTCGTGACCACGGGCCTGGAAATAATCCAGGAAGGCACTACGGAGTTCGGCACTGCTCTTCATAGGTTCGGTTCAATTCAAAATGTAAAATGCAAGATCGATCGTCCGCACATCAATCTTGCATTTTACATTTTCTCAGGTTGTGATGATTAGGCGCTCAAAATCCATATACATTATGGTTCATCACTCGTCGCTACCCTGCGCCACCTTCCTGATCACTTCCATGTCAAAACCACGACTCTGTAAAAAACGCATCTGCTTGGCGCGTTCCTGTGCATCCCGCGCCACGTGGCCGTATTTGCGCTGCCACACCGCACGCGCCGTGGCCAGATCCTGATCGCGGTACTGCGCGACAGCCGTCTCGATGGCCGCTGCG
>JBGPWJ010000086.1:0-9849 GCA_041492115.1 Gammaproteobacteria bacterium | reverse complement strand
GTACCGTCCGCGAACTCAAAGCCGTTGACGCTAGAGCTGTTGAAAACATCGTTCAAGTTGAAGTTTTCAATATGCACTTCATCGCCGCCACCCAGGTCGAGCATCAGGGAGCCCGGGCGCAGAGTGACATCCTGTTCGCTGATGCCGCTGCCAAAGCGCAGGATGTTGCCATCCGTTATGTTGTCATAAATCCTGTCGTGCCCGTCGCCGCGGTTGAAGATATAGGTATCCTTGCCTTCATTTCCATATAACGTGTCATTCCCCGTGCCGCCAACCAATATGTCGTCCCCGAATTCGCCGGAGAGGGTGTCGTCACCCGCGCCACCGTCGAGGTAATCATTGCCCGAGGTGCTGGCGATACTGCTGCTGCCATTGTCGCCATGGAGGCGGTCTTGGCCCGCGCCGCCCAAAATGACGTCGTTACCCTCATCACCCTCAAGATAGTCATTGCCGCCCTCGCCGAAGAGTGCGTCGTTGCCGATTCCGCTCCAGACATAGTCGTTGCCTTCGCCGGCATAGACCACATCCGTTGCGCCGTCAGCGGGTGAATCCGTCCCCACAGTGGGAGCGAATGTTCGAACGCCGGCCACCTCGGTCACCGTCCAATCAAAACTGGTCGCGATCCAGTCGGAGTCGCCCATGATGTCATCGTCGCCGGCGCCACCGACGAGCAGGTCTTGGCCGCCACCACCCGACACTACGTCGTTACCGGTGCCGCCGATCAACGTGTCGTCCCCGCTGCCGCTCGCCAACCAGTCGCCTTTGCTCCCGCTGCCGGTCTGGCTGTTGCCGTCGGCGATGGCGGTTTCAATGCTGATTTGGCTGTCGGCGTAGAGATGATCGTTGCCGTCATTGCTCGCCAGGATGTCGGTGCCGGCGCCGCCGATGAGAACATCGTCGCCGCCTTTGGCGATGATCCAGTCGTTGCCCCCGCCGCTGTTGAGGGAGTTGTTGCCCTCGCTGCCGTAGAGGATGTCGGCGCGATTGGGTTCGGCAATGCCGTCGGTGAGGATGTTGCCCAGGTCGTCATGGCCGATTTGCACGCCGGTCGTGACGGGGTCAATGTCTCGGGGTGCGAGATCACCCAGAATGGTCAGGGTGGTGGGTGGAATGGTCTCGGCGGCAGGATTGAAGTTGAGACCGAGACGGTCGGCGCTGAGTCTATTGTAGTCCTGTACTGCGATCTGTCCGTCGATGACCAGGGTGCTGTCGTTGGCGAAGACATACAGGTGTTGGTCGGCGCTTTTGTAGACTCGGGTGTCGCCGTACTGCGCGCCGCCGTTGAGGGTGATGCCGTTGGAGACAATGCTACCCTTGCCGTCGCTGTCCAGGAGGGTGTCGAAGCCGTCGCCGGTGGTGTAGTGGTAGGTGTCGTTGCCGGTGCCACCCAGCAGGGTGTCGTTGCCGGTGCCGCCAATCAGGAAGTCATCGCCCACATTGCCCACCAGCAGGTCGGCGTTGCTGCCGCCCACCAATACGTCGCTGCCATTACCACCCAGCATGAACGCGCCGTGGTTCAAGGTATCGGTGGTGGCGAGCCCGCTGGTGCCGGCTTGCACGTACCAATCGCGCAGGTAGGGGAGTAGGGATTGAATGAGTTGGCGTTCGTCAGCGGTGAAGGTTGGGTGACTGAGGTAGTCCTTGAAATAAGTTTCATAGCCTTTGGCGTCGCTGAGCTTGAGCTTCTCGTTATTTGTAAAGGCGGTTCTGAAGTTCTCTGAAACATCGGCCATGTCGAAGCGGACGCCGCCGGTGACGTCGGTGAAGAGTGTCTGGTTGTAGTCGGGGTCGGTGCCGGTTTCTTCGTAGTACTTCTGCATGGCAAGAGCGGTGAGGGCCTTGCTGACGTCATTCAAGGAATAGGGATTGTTGTCGCTCAGGGTGAGGCCGCCGGGTTGGGCGAGTTTCCAGAGGTCGTTGGTGAAGCGGGTGACCATGGCGTCGGCGGTAATCGATGCGCTAGTGGCAGTTGCACTCACACCCACTTGATGGCGGACGAGGCGTTCGAGGAAGTTCTCATCTCCCTTGTCTGTGTCAAAAGAATACAATTTCTTATCAAAAATCATCCCCAGCAGATCAGTGAGCTTGTAGGTAACATCGTTCAATGCCTTTCCGGTTGCGGCTGTCTGCTGGCTTTGCAGGAAGGCGGTGAGCAGTGATTGGGCATGCAGGTCTGTGCCGGATACGCCGCTTGAGCTGTTGGCTATATCAGTCTGTGTGCCAATTCTGTCATACAGTGTAGCGGGCGCTGAGGACAGAAATTCGCCTTGGACATTGATATCGGTCACCAGATTCGAATTGGGGATGCCACCATTGGTTTGCCGCAATTGCAGGAAGTTGGTCAGACCGGACAGATCAGCATCACTGTAACCCTTGGCCAGAAGGTCGGTCTTGAGATTAGCCGCAACATCCGGTGTGAACGAATTCAGTTCAGCCGAGTTGGCAAAGGGAGCTTGGTCGAAGGTGACTGCCTGTTTACCGAAGAACACGCCCATCAATGCCGCCAGTCCGCCGCCCAAGCTGTGGCCGGTGAGGGTGATGTTGGCTCCGGGGTTTGCAGCCTTGACTTGCAGGTAGTATTCGGCAGCCTGCAATAGCTGGTCTGATCCATAGCCTGTGGCCAGCCCGATATCTGCTGCAATATCACCAGTGATGTCTTTGTCGTAGGTGCCGGCGTAGGAGATGACGATTTCGTTCGGATTGGCAGCGTTCTGGAAGGAAATGGCTTCGAAGCCTGCTGCCCCCGTAAACATTGGGTAGTCTGGATTATTTGGCACATGTGCAAGCTCCAACCATCCTTGCGGGATCGGAAATTGGTTCATCGGGTCGCGTGTTGTTTGATATGACCGTCCCGCCATCAATGCGTATTCGATTGTTGTTGCCATGACTTTTCTCCTTGGTTAATTTGATTGTCGTACAACGTAAAAGTAAGGGGCTGCGCGCTTTTGCGCAGACCCGCTTGACTGCCGGGTTAGCCAGTTGGTATTACTTGCAATGATCTCTATTCCCATAGCGCTTGTCATGTGAGAGAGGAGTAATGCAATCCAAGGTGAACTTGTAGTCATCTGCAGCCTGAGGGGTGCTGACGATGGCATAAAGGTGCTCGTCAATCGAAATGACATATCCGACAGGCAGGGGGCGGCCATTGTTCGGAGTGGTATCTTTTGGAAAAATCATCGATGTAAGCCTTGGAACCGCATTAGCGCCAACTTTCTCAATTACTGCGCTGTGACTTTTCACAAAGTCCAGCGCTAGCTCACTCTTGATTCTGTTTTTATGTTGGTAAGTTTCACGCTGTTGCCACAGGGCAACGTAAATAACTCCAGCTAAAAGAATGAATAACCAACAGGCTGTAATTGTGGTTTTTTGAGACCGCTTCCCACTTTTCCATCCTCTCACCGAAATTCCGGCTGCAGAACCAACAAACAGGCCAAATATTAGGCTAGGTGCAAGAAGGTACGCCGTCAGGGCAAAAACAAGAAAAGCATACCCACTTAGGCCAGTGATAGTCAGTGAATAGAGTGCAACCAAGGTGAGAACAAGAAGCGTGAACCCCAGAAAAAATTTGCCTAATTTTATTTTTGAATCCGCGTACCTAAATGACCTATATGCTTTATAAGCGCAAATGAAAAATATTGGCGCTGCCAATAAAACTTTTTGAAGCAAATGTACTGATTCAATGGTCATATGGCTAGCTATTACTTCATTGCTTCTCGTTTGCTGGCTTCATGGGAAGCGGTGCTTTGAAACTGCGGTATTGTTGGGAATTGTAATCAGGGCAGCTCGTAACTCCCAAACCGTTCTTCACCAGCTCCCGCAGAATGGTTTTGTATTCGGGTTGTGTAAGGCTGCTGTTGATTTGTCTGACATCTTCGGCTGAGACATGGCCTAGCTTGCTCGCAAGCCTCTCAATGTCCTCCTCACGGCCATTGTTGACGATCAAGTTGATGGTTCTGAACACGGCAGGAAATTCAGATAGCTGAATGCGCTGCCATGCCTTGCCATCGTGTTTGAAGAATACGTAAGGCGGGTTGGGGCGCCCCCATTTGTTGTAGGACAAGCACAAGTTCGGTTCAACGACAAGGTAGGGTGTGCCGTTGAGGATGTGCAAGGCAAGCAAGTTGAAGTTTGTGCGCCCCAGGTCTTCACCATATTCGCTCGTCCAATTAATCGTCTTGCCAGAGTTCGGCAAACTGAATGTGATGGTGTGTTCTTTGACCGGCGAAGACTGCCCTATCTCATGCCGCCCGCCATAACTTTGCGAACGCTTGACGATGATCTTGCTCCCATCATGCAGCAGCACTTCTTCTTTCCAGCTCGTGCCACCAAATCCGAAGAACCCTGCCCCCGCACTCAGGCTGACCCCCAAGGCCAACATCAACCCGATTACCCTGAGTACCCTCAACAGAAATTGTCTATCGCTCATGAGGCTTTCCTTCTGAATGAAGAAATTGGCACAGCGCTCATACACCTGCTGAGTAACCAGTCGGCTGAGCGATATAAATGACTTGGGAAGGTCTGCGGATTCATCCCATGTATCCTTGATTATTTCGAGCGGCACTCTTCCATACTCCTTCCGCTACGTTCGATCTATTTACCTACTGGCATATGCATTGTCAAGGTGTGAATTTCGGAAATTACTGTGTTGACTGAGCGCGGTGCCGTCGGCGAATTCGAAGTCGAGGAAAATGGGGCGGTGAGCCGCTCAGATGGTGAATCAAATCGATCTGCTTCGGCAGACACACCGCTCGCAGGTCGTAGCGCTCCTGTATGGTCCGGCGTGCGGCAGCGCGTAGCGACTGCATCCGATCCGGGTGTTCGAGCACTTCATTCACGCATTCCGCGATATTCTGTGGAGAAAAGAAATTCACCAATAATCCGTTCTGACCATCCTGGATCACTTCCTGCACCGGCGGCGTGCGTGAGCCGATTACCACGCAACCGGCCGCCATCGCCTCCAGCATCGACCAGGACAGCACGAACGGATAGGTGAGATAGACATGCGCCGACGATACCCGCAGTGTCTGCAGGAACGTGGCGTAGGAAATCCTGCCGAGGAAGTGCACACGCTTGTGATCGATATCCGCACCGATCTCTTCGAGCATCTGACTGCGGTAGGTGGCGCCTTGGGGCGGCTTGCGCCCATAGCTCACCTCATTGCCACCGACGATCAGCACCTGCGCCCGCGGTCGTGCGCGCAGGATGTGCGGCAGGGAACGCATGAAGCTGTGGAACCCGCGGTAAGGCTCGAGGTTGCGGGCCGCATAGGTGATGATTTCGTCCTGCGGCGTTAACGTCAGGCCGATTTGCGGAAGCGTCACTGTCGCCTGTGGGTCCGGACTGACCCGATGAGTATCGATGCCGTCATGCATGACGGAGATGCGCGCACGGATCAGCTCGGGATATTGCCGCTTCTGCCATTCGGTTGGGCTAATCGCACGGTCGCATGTCTCTAGGCTGACGAGCTGCGCGGCATTGCGGGTGCGCAGACGCAAGGCATCATCGAAACCGGCCGGATATTCCGCATCGAAGCCGCAATCGGCACCCTGCGCATGATAGTAAAATTCCGCGTAGGCCAGGAGTGTGGACTGCGGATAGACATCCTTCAGATACAAGGCCTCGCCCCAGGCCGGATGCGCGCAGATCACGTCGGGCACGAATCCCCGCCGGCGCAGTGTAAGGGCGAGGCGCGCCACCGCCTGACCGCGACGCACCGCGTTCTCGAAGTCGCGCAGATAATGATGCGTATGCGGGGAAGGATCCGGGATCGCAGCATAGGTATGCAGATTCACTCCGTGTGGCTGCGGACGACGTGTGACATTACGCTGTTCTCCGATCGCAACCACCTCATTGCCAGGATCGGCCGCGAGCGCGGCGGCCAGATGCAGGTATTGGCCGGGGAAGTTCTGATGGATGAAGAGTATTTTCATGGCTACGCGATTCTCGGTAGTGTGATGCTTTACTAAGAACGACTAACAAAATGAAAACGCAACGCTCGATAATATGGATTCGCCGTTCCCATCATCACTCATCGCTCCCGGATGCTTTCCTGCCGATACCGCAGCAGCGGACTCATGAAATACTCAATCAGTCGCCTCTTGCCCGTCTTGATCTCCACCGTCACCGCCATGCCCGGCGTGAGGTTGACCATGCGCTGGTCGACCTGGATGCGGCTCTGTTTCATCAGTACTCGCGCTATGTAGATGAGGCCCAGCTTTTCATCCGCGATGGCGTCGTTGGAGACATGCAGGATCTTGGCGTCAATGGTGCCGTAGCGGGTGAACGGGAAAGTTTCGATCTTCACTTCGGCGGGCTGGCCGTCGGTGACGAAGCCGATGTCTTTGTTCTGGACCATGGCCTCTATTTCCAGATACTGCTCACCGGGAACGATCACCATGAGTTGTTGCGCGGGCGTGACAACGCCACCCACCGTGTGTACGGCCAACTGTTGCACGACACCGGCGATGGGACTGGTCAATTGTTGCAGGGCGGTGCGCTGACGCGCTTTGATGATTTCCTGATTCAAGCCTTCGACGCGCTCCTCGGCCTTGGCAAGTTCTTGCAGTGTGTCGCGGTTGAATCCGGCGCGCAGGCTCTGCAGTTCCTGCTCTGCGCTGGTGATGGCGGCTTGCGATTCGCCGATCTGGGCCTTGCGCGTCGCGAGGTCCTGCTGCTGTTCGATGCGTTGCTGTTCCAGTTCAAGATAGCTGTTCTTCGCGACCAGGCCTTTTGCGGAGAGCGCTTGCAGACCCTTGGCGCGTCCCGTGATCAGCGGCAAGGTGGCTTCCAGTTTTTTCACCTGTTCACGCGCGCCGGCCAACTCCGCCTTGCGCTTGATGATCTCGCTGTTCAAGGAGGAGGCCTTGGCCGCGTATTCCTGCAGTTGGTTGCGCAGGATGTCGTCCTGAATATTGACCAGGTCACCGTCCGGGTCGGCCTTCTGGGTTTGTTGCGCGACCGCGCTGGTCAGATCACTGTCGTCGGTACCGGCCTGGGTACGCAGGCGAGCTAGTTCCAGTCGGGCATGAGCAAGGTCTTCCTCAAGACGCTGCTGTTCGGCACGGTTCACTGTGGGGTCGAGATCAATCAACACATCACCCGCGCGCACGCCTTGGCCATCCTTGACGTAAATCTTGCGCACCACGCCGATCTCTAACGGTTGGATCACTTTGGTGTGACCGCTGGGGATGATCTTTCCCTGCGCGGTGGCGACGATGTCGATTTGTCCGAAGATGGCCCAGAGTACGGCGATGGTGAAGAAGATCATCAGCGTCCAGGCGATGGCGCGACCTAAGGGGGAGGGAGGGGTCTCCTGGATTTCCAGGGCGGCGGGGAGAAATTCCAGTGCTGAGTGGCCGCTGCCACGCAAGCCCATGGGCAGGAGTGTGGTGAGGCGTTGCAAGCCGGTTAGCTTAGTCATGATTGGTTGCCCTCACCCTGGCCCTCTCCCTCTCCCGGAGGGAGAGGGGACGGATTCTGTGGGTGATGATTTATTCATGGATTCGTTGCTGTTGGTTTCAACAGGCATTGGGTCGCCGGTTTGATGCGCATGCAGGTTTGCGTATTGCCCGCCCTGTACCAGCAGTGTCTCGTGCCTGCCGTCTTCGAGAATGCGGCCTTTGTCGATGACGATGATGCGGTCGGCGTCGCGCACGGTGCTTAAGCGATGGGCGATGATGATGACGGTGGGGCCGTTGCAGATGGCCTTCATGTTGTTTTGGATGATGCGCTCGGATTCGTAGTCGAGGGCACTGGTGGCTTCGTCGAGGATCAACAAGCGTGGGTTGCCGACCAGCGCGCGGGCGATGGCGATTCGCTGACGCTGGCCGCCGGAAAGATTGCAGCCGTGTTCACCGACCAGGGTGTCGTAACCGTGCGGCATTTCCAGGATGAAGTCGTGGGCGCCGGCCAGTTTGGCGGCCTGCACCACGGACTCCATCGGCAGACCCGGATCGGCCAGTGCGATGTTGTCGCGCACCGAACGGTTGAAGAGAATGTTTTCCTGCAATACCACGCCGATGCTGCGACGCAGCCAGGCGGGATCGACCATGGCCAGATTGGCGCCATCAATCAGCACCCGTCCAGCCTCGGGGATGTACAGGCGCTGGATGAGTTTGGCCAAGGTGCTTTTGCCGGAACCGGAACGGCCGACGATGCCGATGGTCTGTCCGGCCTGTATCTCCAGGCTGAGATCCTTCAGTACCTCCGGGTTGTCGGGCCGGTAGCGAAAGGTGACGTGATCAAAGCTCACTCGACCTTCCAAGGTTGGCAAGGCCGTGCGGTTGGCATTGAAGCTGGGCTCGGGATGGGTATTGAGGATGTCGCCCAGCCGCTGCACGGATATTCCCGCCTGTTGAAAATCCTGCCACAGTTGCACCAGCCGCAGAATTGGGCCGCTGACCCGCGCGGAGAGCATATTGAAGGCGATCAGCATGCCGACGCTGAGTTCGCCCTGGATTACCAGCCGCGCGCCGAACCAGAGTGTCAGCACGATGGTGGCTTTGTTGATGAAGCCCGCCACTTGGCCGGCGATGTTGCCGAGGTTGTTGGCGCGGAATGAGGCATGGACGTAACCGGCCAGTTGTTCTTCCCAGTGCCGCTGCATCTGCGGTTCCACCGCCATGGCCTTCAGGGTTTCGACGCCGTTGACCGTTTCCACAAGAAAGGCTTGGTTCTCCGCGCCGCGGTTGAATTTCTCATGCAGCCGGGCCCGCAGTACCGGTGTCACCAGCACAGACAGCAACACGTAGCACGGAATTGCGCCAAGCACGATGCCCGTCAGCAATGGGCTGTAGTAAAACATCACTACCAGGAACACCAAGGTGAAGAACAGATCGATGACCACGGTCAGCGTCGAGCCGGTGATGAAGTTGCGGATGCTTTCCAACTCGCGCACCCGCGCGACGGTGTCGCCGACGCGGCGCGCTTCGAAATAGGCCAACGGTAAGGCCAGCATGTGCCGGAACAATCGCACGCCGAGCATCACATCGATGCGATTGGTGGTGTGTGAAAAGAGATAGGTGCGCAGGCCGCCCAGCAGCACTTCAAAGATCGACACCACCAGCAGGCCGAAGGCCAGCACATCGAGTGTGGTCAGACCCTTGTGCACCAGCACCTTGTCGATTACCACCTGGAAAAACAGCGGCGTGATCAGCGCGAACAACTGCAAGAAGAACGAGGCTGTCAGCACTTCGATGAACAAGCGACGATACTTGCTGATGGCGGGGATGAACCAGGAGAAATCGAATTTACCGCTTTCGCCAAGCAGAGTGGCGCGGCGCGTGAGCAGGATCAGCCGCCCCGACCAAGCTTGTTCGAGCAATGCACGCGGCAGCGTAAGCGGGCGCTGTTCCAGAGGATCTTGAACCAGAACCTTTTCGGCATCCACCTTGGCGATGATGAAGAAATGACCATCGTTGTGCTGGGCCAGCGCCGGCAGCGGTGTCTTGCTGAGTTTGTCCCAGACGCTGTCCATTGCTCTGGCCTTGAAGTTGAGGTGCTTGGCGGAGCGCAGCAGATCCAGCTCGCTGAAGAGGGCGTTACCGCGGCCGAATTGATGACGTAATTGGGTGACATCGAGAGGCACGCCATTGATGCGCGCCAATACCGCCAGACAGGCGAGCCCAGTGTCTTGTCCTTGTTGTGAGGCCGCCGGGTGGGGCATCTGACATCCTGTCAGTCATTATTTATTGGGTTCGACGCTACTACCTGGGTTGGTCAGTGTCAATCTTTTTAAGCCATGTCTCGAGGGTATGGGTGTGCTCACTGCGACGTGGTCTTCACCGCCCCGCAGCGTTTGCACTGGAAGCGCGTCACCAGGCCGCCGTGTTTGACATCGAAGGGCTGGGT
>JBGPWJ010000011.1:0-22182 GCA_041492115.1 Gammaproteobacteria bacterium | reverse complement strand
CGCGTGCGCAGCGCCTGCCGGTGCTCAATGGCGAACTGGCGGCTGCGGATTATTCGCGGCAGACCGATGAGCGCGACGACTGGCATGCCGGTGTGACACTGGAGGTGCCGCTGTACACTGGCGGCAGGACTCAGGCGGCGATTGCCGCGCGCCATGCCGAATTGCAGCGTGCCGAGGCGGAATATGCGCAGGCCCACCAGTCGCTTTCGCAAGCGCTGCAAACCGCGCTCGATGAGATCGCGACGCTGCAAGTGCAACGTGAACAGGCGCGCGTACAGTTGGAGTTCCGTACGCTGGCCTTGGAACGCAGTAGCGGTCTGCACGGCAAGTCGCAAGACGATGAAGTCGACGCCGACCGGGCGCAGCTCGCCGCGGCCAAGCTGTTCCGCGCCCAGACCGATTATCTATTGGCGCTGGCCTGGGCGCGTCTCGATGCCTTGCTCGGCGGCCAGGCCGATCCCGCGGCACTGATCGGCGATGCCGCGATCCCACTCCCTCTCAAGAATTGACCGGACCATGACCACCATGTCGAAACACACATTGTCAAAACCGCTGTTAGGCAGCTTGTTGGCACTGCTGGTTGCCGCTGTGTCGGGCATCGCGCCGCTGCATGCGCAGACCAGTTCGAATAAAGCACCCGTCGCTGATGCGCCGCCGTTGCCGGGCGCGCCGATCACCGCTACCGTGCAGTGGCTGCACCGTGTCGATCTGAGCACGCCACTGACAGCTTCTGTCTCTGAGGTACTTGTTGAGGCCGGCGACGCTGTCAAGAAGGGCCAAGTGTTGCTGCGTCTTGACGCGCGCGCGGTGCAGGCACTGGCACAACGGGCGCAAACCGAACTGACCCGCCGGAGCGTAACCCGCGACGAGGCCGAGCAAGAATTGCGTCGTGCTGTAACGCTGCATCAGCGCAAGCTGCTCTCTGATCATGAACTGCAGACAGTGCGCATCGACGCTGCGCGGGCCGAATCCGATTTCAGCGCCGCACAGGCCGCCAACGCGCAGGCCCAACTCGATCTCGAACACTGCACGCTGCGCGCGCCCTTCGACGGCGTGGTGGTGCAGCGCACCGCCGATCCGGGTCAGACGGTGGTATCGAGTCTGAAACCCGCGACGCTGCTGGTCATCGCCGAGACCGGCCGTATGCGTGCCCGCGCCGAAGTGCAGCGCGAGGTGTTGGCGAAGATTCAACGTGGTCAGGCTTACAATGTCATCGTGGCCAATCAGACGTATTCCGGCACGGTGAAATACGTCGGCCTCGAACCGCTGGATGGCCTGGGCGGGCAGTTCGCCCAATATGAACTGGTGGTCGAATTCAATCCGCCTGCGGGCGCCGGACTGTACGCCGGACAACCGGCGCAACTCACCTTACCATGAACGTGTGCCGCCGCTGCCGGGTCGAAGGGCTCGTGCAGGGTGTTTTCTTCCGCGCCTCGACACGCGCTCGCGCCCAGCAACTGGGCGTGACCGGTTGGGCGAAAAATCTTCCCGATGGCAGTGTCGAGGTGCTGGTGTGCGGCGCTGAAGATGCCGTCACACAGTTGTGCGAATGGTTGTGGGAAGGACCGTCGCACGCGCGGGTCAGCAAGGTGCGCTGCAACGACGAGGCTTGGCAGGAAATCAGCGCGTTCACCACGTGATGGAATGGCGCGTGATACGCGCCCTACATAATTTTCGCGGTGCGTTCGGCGGCTTCTTTGCTGGGCTGGCGGCCGGGATAGTTCTCCGGCGTCAGCACTGTATTGTGCAACTCGCGTGGATCCGGTTTGGGATAATCCAGTGTGTAATGCAGGCCGCGGCTTTCTTTGCGCGCCTGGGCGCTGGCGATGATCAGCTCGGCGATCTGAGCCAAGTTGCGCAATTCCAGCAGGTCGTTGCTGATGCGGAAATTGCCGTAGTAATCGGCGATCTCGTTACGCAGCAGATCGACGCGGCGTTTGGCGCGTTCCAGGCGTTTGTCAGTGCGCACGATGCCGACGTAGTCCCACATGAAGCGGCGTAGTTCATCCCAGTTGTGTGACACCACCACCTGTTCATCCGAATCGGTGACGCGGCTTTCGTCCCAGGCCGGCACGGACGGCAGCGCCGGGAGTTCATCCAGTGTTTGCGCGATGTCCTCAGCCGCGGCCGCACCGAACACCAGACATTCCAGCAACGAGTTGCTGGCCATGCGGTTGGCACCGTGCAGGCCCGTGAACGCGGTCTCGCCAATGGCGTACAGACCGACGATGTCGGTGCGGCCGTTGCGGTCGGTCATCACACCGCCGCAGGTGTAGTGCGCCGCCGGGACCACCGGGATCGGCACCTGCGTCATGTCGTAACCGAACTCCAGGCAACGGGCGTAGACATTCGGGAAGTGCTCGCGGATAAATTCCGCGGGTTTGTGGCTGATGTCCAGATATACGCAGGGCTCGCCGAGGCGTTTCATCTCGTGATCGATGGCACGGGCCACGATGTCGCGCGGTGCCAGTTCGGCGCGCTTGTCGAAGCGTGTCATGAAGCGTGTGCCGTCAGAGAGCAACAAGTGGCCGCCTTCGCCGCGCACTGCTTCGGTGATGAGATAAGTCTTGGCCTTGGGGTGATACAGACAGGTCGGGTGGAATTGGATGAATTCCATGTTGGCGACCCGGCAGCCGGCGCGCCAAGCCATGGCGATGCCATCGCCGGTCGAGGTGTCCGGGTTGCTGGTGTACAGATAGACCTTGCTGGCACCGCCGGTGGCCAGCACCACGCTGCGGGCGCGCAAGGTTTCGACTTGGCCGCGGCCGCGATCCAGCACATACGCGCCCAGCGCCTGGTTGCCGGGCATGCCGAGCTTGGCGCGGGTGATCAGGTCGACGGCGATGTGATCTTCGTACAGTGTGACGTTGGGGCATTGCCGCACTCGCTCGACAAGCGTGGTCTCAATGGCGCGACCGGTGGCGTCGGCGGCGTGGATGATGCGCCGGTGGCTGTGGCCGCCTTCGCGGGTCAGATGAAATTCCAGGCGGCCGTCGGGTCCTTGCTCGCGGGTGAACGGCACGCCGCGATCCACCAGCCAGCGGATCGCTTCAGGCGCGCGCTCCACGGTATAGCGGACAATCTCCGGGTCGCAGAGGCCGGCGCCGGCATCCAGGGTGTCCTGGACGTGCGATTCGATGGAATCGTCCTTATCCAACACCGCGGACACGCCGCCCTGAGCATAAAGTGTCGAACTCTCGGTGATGGGCCCCTTGGAAAGCACGGCCACGCGTAAGCGCGCAGGCAAGCGCAAGGCGAGACTGAGTCCGGCACCGCCGCTGCCAATGATGAGTACGTCGAATGTCTTTGTCTGACTCATTGCTTGAGTCGCTCTGTGTGATTAGGGTATGTTGTCGGTGTTTTGCGCCCTCCAGCGGAGCTTAACCGGCACGGCGAGGGTCCGATCGGTTGACCTCCGCGTGAGCGCGTTGAAAATATACCCTTAATCGGTCGCGGGCGGCGAACTATCTAAACCCCGGACTGTCTACCACACTGTGCGAATGGAATCGTGCCTGTAGCAAAGAGGATGGCCCGGATGGGCGAACAGAGTGTCGATCGCGAACTGGTGGTTCGGGTTCAGCAGGGCGACAAGCGGGCGTTTGATGTGTTGGTCCTCAAGTACCAGCACAAGATCGTCAAGCTGATTTCCCGCTATATACGCGATCATGCCGAGTGTCAGGACGTGGCCCAGGAGGCCTTCATCAAGGCCTACCGTGCCTTGGGTGGGTTCCGTGGCGACAGCGCGTTCTATACTTGGCTGTACCGGATCGCCATCAATACAGCCAAGAATTACCTCGTGGCTCAGGGAAGACGCCCCGGTGACGATAGTATCGATGCCCAGGACGCGGAACAGTTCGAGGGCGAATCGAGTCTCAAGGAATACGCCACGCCGGAACGCATGGCGCTGAAGGACGAGATCGAACGGACGGTGTTCCAGGCCATTGATGACCTGCCCGAGGATCTGCGCATGGCGATCACGTTGCGCGAACTCGAGGGCCTGAGTTACGAAGAGATCGCCCAGGCCATGGGCTGTCCGATCGGCACGGTGCGTTCGCGGATCTTCCGGGCGCGCGAGGCCATTGATGTAAAGCTCCAGCCACTGCTGGACGAGCGTTGATTGCACAGAGTGAGACGAGCATGAGCGAGAGCCTGAACGAACAAGTATCGGCCTGTGTCGATGGTGAGAGCGACGCTAGCGAGACCGCATTGCTGTTGCGCCGCTTGAGTCAGGACGACAGCTTGCGAACGCGTTGGGCGCGTTATCACCTGATCAGCGATGCGCTGAAGAACAATCTCCCGGAACAACCGTCCCTGACGCTGGCCAACCGTATCCACCAGGCGGTCGCGCAGGAGACGACACCGCAGCGGCGTTTCAGCGCCGCGCGCCTGCTCAAGCCGGCCGCTGGCTTCGCCATCGCCGCCTCGGTGGCAGCGCTCGCCGTGTTTGCCGTGCGCTCTCTGCCGACCGCTATGGCCCCGGCGCAGACCCAGCAGCTCGCCAGCGTAGCCGCCGCACCGCAATACCCACGCGACCAGGGCACCCGCTGGGATCGTACTCAACCGGAAGTTGCCGCGCGTCTCAATGCTTACATGTTGAACCACAGTGGCCATGCCGAAACGGCAGGGATGCAGGCAGTAATACCCTATGTCCGAATCGTGGGTTATGACGTTGGGCAGTGAGCGGCTGCCGATCGGTCTACTGGGTCTGCTGCTGGTGTTGCCGATCAGCACAATGGCCGCGCCGACCGCTGACAATGCCCGCGCCTGGCTCGACAAGATGGAGGAGGCGGTCGAACGTCTGAACTACGACGGCACCTTCATCTATCAGCACGACGATCAGCTCGAAGCCGTGCGCATACTGCACCAATCCGATCCCAAGGGCGAACGCGAACGGCTGATCTCATTGAACGGCGCGGCTCGCGAGGTCATCCAGAAAGGCGGCGAGATGACCTGTTATATGCCGGACCAGAAGTCGGTCATGGTGGGCAGGAGTCATCCGCGCAAACCCTATCCGCTGGACCTGCCTGACGATACCTCGCAGCTCACCAAGTACTATCAGATAGCTCTTGGACAGAGTGAACGCATGGCGGGGCACGATACCCGCATCGTCACCATCACCCCGCGCGATGCCTATCGCTATGGTTACCGGCTCTGGCTGGAAGCGGCGAACGGCATGCCGCTGAAGTCCGACCTGCTCGACGAGCAGGGTACCGCCGTGGAGCAGATGATGTTCACCAGCATCCAGTTTCTGCCGCAAATCCCTGCGGAATTGCTGCAAACCAGTCTGAACAGTACTGGCTTCGTCTGGCATCGCGATGCCGATGAAACCGGCGAGACCCCGCTGGAAAAGACCGGCTGGCAGGTGACCCACCTGCCGGATGGGTTTATGCTCACGCATCACAGCCGGCACCCCATGCCGGACAGCAAGGGCGTTGCCGAGCACTTGGTGTACAGCGATGCCCTGGCCTCACTCTCGGTTTTTATCGAACAGGCGGGCGATGACAAGAAAATGCTCAATGGTGTGTCGCGCATGGGCGCTGCCAATGCCTATGGCACACTCGTGGATGGCTACCATGTCACCGTCGTCGGTGAGGTCCCGGCGGCGACCGTGCGCCTGGTTGGCGAGTCGATCCGTCATCAACCCGATGCCGGCAGTCCGTAGCTCATCGCCATGATTGAAGAACAGGGTCGTGTCATTGACGTCCAGGACGGCTATGTTTGGGTCGAGACGCAGCGGCGTTCCAGCTGCGACAAATGCAGCGTTAATGCCGGTTGCGGCACCTCGGTGCTGAGCCGGGTGCTGGGTCAGCGGCGCACGCGGGTGCGGGCCCTCGATCCGCTCGGCACCAAGACCGGTGATGAAGTCGTGATCGGCATCGAAGACGCCATGCTGTTGCGCAGTTCCCTGGCCGCGTATCTCGTACCATTGCTGGGCTTGCTGCTGGGCGCGGTGGGTGGTGGCACGCTGGCGCCGGTGCTCGGTATTTCAAATGAGACCGGCAGTATTCTCTGCGCACTCGCGGGCATGGCTGCCGGCATCATCTGGCTGTCGTATCATTCACGGCGCACATCTCACGACCGTCGCTATCAGCCGGTGGTGCTGCGGCGCGCCGCTCACGTTATCTATTCCAACCAAGGCTAAGGAGTACACATGCGTTCGTTACGTTTCAGGGGAACCTTGTCTGTTGCAATCATCGCCTGCCTGGCGCTGTTGCCGGTGGCGGCGAACGCCCAGCTCAATTCCTTGCCCGATTTCACGCCGCTGGTTGAAGCCAACGCCCCGGCGGTGGTCAATATCAGTACCACGCAGAAGATGAAGGCGCAGCATCCGCCGTTGCCGCCGGGCATGCAGATCCCCGATCTCCCCGAAGACAGCCCGTTCGGCGATCTGTTCAAGCATTTCTTCGGCGAGGGCGAGGACGGTGCTCCGGAAGAGTTTGATGCTCAGTCGCTGGGCTCCGGTTTCATTATTTCCGCCGAAGGCTACATTCTCACCAACTATCACGTCATCAAAGGCGCGGATCAGATCGTGGTGCGTCTGTCCGACCGTCGCGAACTCGAAGCCAAAGTGGTCGGCGCCGATGAACGCAGCGATCTGGCTGTGCTGAAAATCCCCGCCGACAACCTGCCCACCGTCAAGATCGGCAAGTCCAAGGAACTGAAGGTGGGTCAGTGGGTGCTGGCGATCGGCTCACCGTTCGGCTTCGACCATTCCGCAACCGCTGGCATCGTCAGCGCGCTGGGCCGCAATCTGCCCAGCGAAAATTACGTGCCCTTCATCCAGACCGACGTGCCCATCAATCCGGGCAACTCCGGCGGCCCGCTGTTCAACATGGACGGCGAAGTGGTCGGCATCAATTCGCAGATCTACAGCCGCACCGGCGGCTACATGGGCCTGTCCTTCGCCATCCCCATCGAGGTGGCGATGGACGTAACGCAGCAGCTCAAGAGCAAGGGCAAAGTCAGCCGCGGCTGGCTGGGCGTGCTGATTCAGGATGTGTCGCGCGAGCTGGCCGAATCCTTCGGCATGAAGAAGCCGGGTGGCGCACTGGTCGCGAAGATCCTGCCCGACAGCCCGGCGGCCAAGGCCGGCGTGCAGGTCGGTGACGTGATCATCGAATACAACGGTACACCGGTCGATGCCTCGTCCGAACTGCCGCCGCTGGTCGGTCGTACCAAGATAGGCACCAGCACGCCGATCAAGGTGCTGCGCAACGGCAAGACCTTGTCGTTGAGTGTCACGCTCGGTGAATTACCGGAAGAGGAAGTATCCAAGCAGGCCGGCGAAGTGCCCAAGCACACCGATACCAACCGTGTTGGCGTGAGCGTTGCCGACCTGACCCCGGAACTGCGTCAGCGCCTGGAAATCAAGAAATACGGCGTGGTCGTGGATGACATCAGCAAGGGCCCGGCCCTAAGTGCGGGCATCCGCAAAGGCGACATCATCATGAGCATCAACGGCGAACAGATAGAGAACGCCGCGCATTTCGATCGTCTCATCAAGGCGCTGCCGGCCGGCAAATCGGTGCCAGTGCTGATTCAGCGGCGCAGCGGTCCGATGTTCCTGGCGCTGAAGATTCCTGCGAAGGAGTGATCGGGGAGGTCTGATTATGAAGGCGCCGGGGAATGTCTACCCGGCGCCTTCTATTTTTCAGGGCAACATTTTTAAAGCGCCACCGAACTGCTCCCTCTCCCTGTCCCTCTCCCAAAGGGAGAGGGGACTTTCTTTTTCGGGGCTTTACTTAATTTGATACCGCTGATCCTCTACACCCGTACCGGCTGTTCATTGTGCCAAACCATGGAGGCGCAACTGGCCCGGCTCAGCCCTGAATGGCTGTTTACCCTGACGATCATCGATCTGGAAGACCATCCGGAGCTGGAGTCACGTTACGGGGAGTGGGTACCGGTGCTGATGGCCGGAGAGACGGAACTGTCTCACTACCATCTGGACGAGACCGTGCTACGGAACTGGCTCGCGGGGCAACTGCTGGCGTGAACAGCAAATATAGCCGCCAAGGCCGCTCCCGCGGCGCTATCGGCCGGTCTGTTTTACGGCTATAATGCCGCAGGTTTTCTTACCCCGACGGGTTTCAACGGACACAGCGCTGCAGGGCACGCCCGGGTGCGCCGGACTTCGCGGAATCGCTTGATATCACCTTCACAACAGCAGCGTCGTACTTGCCGCGCCGCGCCAGATACATACCCTCATGACTGATATGCGGCATATCCGCAATTTCTCCATCATCGCGCACATCGATCATGGCAAGTCCACGCTCGCCGATCGCTTTATCCAGCTCTGCGGGGGCTTGAGCGCGCGCGAGATGTCGGCGCAGGTGCTCGATTCCATGGACATCGAGCGCGAACGCGGCATCACCATCAAGGCCCAGAGCGTCGCACTCAATTACAAAGCGCGCGATGGCGAAACCTACCAGCTGAACCTCATCGACACGCCCGGCCATGTGGACTTCGCTTATGAAGTATCGCGTTCGCTGGCGGCCTGCGAGGGCGCGCTGCTGGTGGTTGACGCTTCACAGGGCGTCGAGGCGCAGACCGTGGCCAATTGCTATACGGCCATGGAGCAGGGCTTGGAGGTCGTCCCGGTCCTGAACAAGATCGATCTGCCAGCCGCCGAGCCGGAGCGCGTCGCCGAGGAGATCGAGGAGATCATCGGCATTGAGGCCACCGACGCGGTGCGCGTCAGCGCCAAGACCGGTATCGGTATCGAGGACGTGCTCGAAGAACTGGTGAGGCGTGTCCCGGCACCGGTGGGCGATCCGGATGCGCCGCTGCAGGCACTGATCATCGATTCCTGGTTCGACAATTTTGTCGGCGTGATCTCGCTGGTGCGCGTCATGGACGGTTCGCTCGCGCCCAAGCAGAAGATGCTGGTAATGTCGACCGGGCGCAGTTACCAGGTGGAGAAGGTCGGCGTGTTCACGCCCAAGCGCCGTGATACCACGCAGCTCAGCGCCGGCGAAGTCGGCTATGTCATCGCCGGCATCAAGGAGATCAATGGCGCGCCGGTCGGCGATACGCTGACACGCGCCGATCGTCCCTCGGATCAGCAGTTGCCGGGTTTCCGCAAGGTGCAGCCGCGCGTGTTCGCCGGCCTGTTCCCAGTCGATGCCGATGATTACGAAGCGTTCCGCGAGGCCCTGCAAAAGCTCTGTCTGAATGACTCGGCATTGCACTTCGAACCGGAGACATCAACAGCGCTGGGGTTTGGTTTCCGCTGTGGCTTCCTCGGTATGCTGCACATGGAAATTGTGCAGGAGCGGCTGGAACGCGAGTACGACCTCAATCTCATCACCACCGCGCCAAGCGTGGTTTATCAGGTGCTGGATACCAAGGGCGATATTATCGAGATCGACAACCCGGCCGCGCTGCCGCCGGTCAATTACATCGCCGAGGTCCGCGAGCCGATCATCCTGGCCAATATCCTTACACCCCAGGATTACCTGGGCGCGGTCATGACCCTGTGCATCGAGAAGCGTGGCGTGCAGCGCAAGTTGCAGTACCATGGCAAGCAGGTCGCGCTGAGCTTCGAGCTGCCGATGAGCGAGGTGGTGATGGATTTCTTCGACCGCCTCAAGTCGGTGAGCCGCGGCTACGCCTCGTTCGATTATCATTTCGAGCGCTTCCAGGCCGCGCCGCTGATCAAGCTCGACGTGCTGATCAACGGCGAGCGCGTCGATGCCTTGTCGGTCATTGTGCACCGCGACCAGGCCGAGTACCGCGGCCGCGACCTGACCGAAAGGATGAAAGAGATCATCCCGCGGCAGATGTTCGAGGTGGCCATTCAGGCGGCGATCGGCGCGCATGTCATTGCCCGCACCACGGTCAAGGCGCTACGCAAGAATGTGCTGGCCAAGTGCTACGGCGGCGACATCAGCCGCAAACGCAAACTGCTGGAGAAGCAGAAGGCCGGCAAGAAACGCATGAAGCAGGTTGGCAGGGTGGAGATACCGCAGGAGGCGTTCTTGGCGGTGCTGCAGGTCGGGAAAAAATAGTACTCAACACTCAGTACATTTATTTAAGAGGAATCATTAACGATGAATCTGGATTTTCCAACCATCCTGGTCCTGGCCACCGCGGTGACCGGTGCGATCTGGGCGCTCGATGCCTTGGTGCTGCGACCGCGCCGGCAGCGTCAGGCCGGGCATTATCAGACCTCCGGCTCGGCATTGGCCGACTCTGGCGCGGGTCACAATGAACCCTGGTATGTCGAGTATTCAAAGTCCTTCTTCCCGGTGATTCTGGCGGTGCTGGTGCTGCGTTCCTTTCTGGTCGAACCGTTCCGGATTCCCTCGGGCTCTATGATGCCGACCCTGCTGGTCGGCGATTTCATCCTGGTCAACAAATACACCTACGGTCTGCGCCTGCCGGTGATCAACAAGAAAATCGTCGACATCAACATCCCCCAACGCGGTGATGTGGTGGTGTTCCGTTATCCCAAGGACCCCAGTGTCGATTACATCAAGCGTCTTATTGCGCTGCCCGGCGACAAGCTTGCCTATTACAACAAAATCCTCTATATCAATGGCAAGCCGATGCCGCAGCAGATGCAGGGTGAATACTCCGGGGTCGGTCAGGGGGTGCAGATGAGCGGTGCCAGTCTGCGCGTCGAGCAGCTCGGCACGGTCGAGCACAAGATTCTGGTAGTGCCGAACCTGCCCGGTGTGCAGGGTGAATTCACGGTTCCGCCGGGCCAGTATTTCATGATGGGCGACAACCGCGACAACAGCAACGACAGCCGTTACTGGGGTCCGGTGCCGGAAGATAATCTGGTCGGCAAGGCAATGATGATCTGGATGAGCTGGGATTCGAGCAACGGCGGCGTCGACTGGCACAGAATCGGCCAACGCATTCATTAACCATCAGGGGAGGGTAAAGAATGAGCAAGCTAGTCAAGAAGCAGCGTGGTATGACCGCCGTCGGTTGGCTGATCGTGCTGGGAATGCTGTCATTCTTCGTGTTGCTGGTGCTGCGCCTGGCGCCGGGCTACCTGGAATTTTACAAGGTCAAGAATGTGCTTGAGTCGTTGCAACAGGAACCATATCTGGGCAATAAGACGCCCATGGAGATCCGCAACCTGCTGCAGCGCCGCATCGATGTGAATGCCATCGACAGTATTCAGGCCAAGGATATCAAAATCGAACAGCAGAACGGCAAGACCACCATCGCGACCAAATACGAGGTGCGCGTACCTATCCTGGGTAACGTCGATGCCGTGAGCAAGTTTGAAAAGTCCATCGAGGTCGTGGCTCATTGAGTGAGCCACTCGCAGGTCTGTGCCGGCGCCTGGGTTATCAGTTCACTCAGGCATCGCTGCTGGAAGATGCGCTCACGCATCGCAGTGCCGGCAGCCAGAACAATGAGCGTCTGGAATTTCTCGGTGACGCCATTCTCAACTTCACCATCGCTGCGGAACTCTATCAGCGCTTCAATCAGGCCGACGAAGGCGAGTTGAGCCGGTTGCGCGCCTCGTTGGTGAATGCCCAGGCGCTGGCGATACTGTCGCGCGGTCTGAATCTCGGAGAATGTCTGACGCTCGGTTCCGGCGAATTGAAGAGCGGTGGCTTCCGTCGCGAGTCCATCCTCGCGGATGCCCTGGAGGCAGTGTTCGGTGCGGTGTATCTTGATGGCGGTTTCGAAGCCTGCCGCAACCTGATCCTGCGACTGTATCTGGACACACTGACCGAACTGCCCGCCGCCGCCGATCTCAAGGATCCCAAGACGCAACTGCAGGAGTTCCTGCAATCACGCAAACGCCCGTTGCCGAGCTACCAGGTCATCGAAGTAAGCGGCGAATCGCATGCCCAGACCTTTATCGTGGAGTGCCGGGCTGAAGGCCTGCCAACAGCAACCCGCGGCCAAGGCAGCAGCCGCCGCAAAGCCGAACAGGAGGCCGCCAGCAATGCGCTGCGGTTGTTGCAATGACTGACATCACCACGCGCAGCGGCTATGCCGCCTTGATCGGACGACCCAACGTCGGCAAGTCCACCCTGCTCAACAAGCTGCTGGGGCAGAAGCTTAGCATCACCTCGCACAAACCGCAGACCACGCGTCACACGCTGCTGGGCATCAATAACGTCGCCGGCGGCCAGATTGTCTACGTCGATACGCCGGGCCTGCACAGCGGCGGCAAACATGCCATGAACCGCTACATGAACCGCGCCGCCGGTTCCGTCATCGACGATGTCGATGTGGTGGTGTTCCTGGTTGAGGGTCTGCGCTGGACCGACGAGGATCAGCGCGTGCTGGAGCGGCTGGCGTCAACGCATGCTCCGGTGATCCTGGCCGTCAACAAGGTCGACCGCATCGAGGACAAGAGCCGGCTGCTGCCACACTTGCAGGAACTGGCGGGACGCCGCAGCTTCGCGCAGGTCATTCCGATGAGCGCGCGCAGCGGCGACAATGTCGCCGTGCTGGAAGAGGAGGTGTTGAAACTGCTGCCGATCGCCGCGCCGCTGTTTCCGGAAGACCAGCTCACCGATCGCAGCGAGCGTTTTCTAGCCGCCGAGCTGATCCGCGAAAAACTGTTCCGACGCCTTGGCCAGGAACTGCCGTATTCCCTGACGGTGCAGATCGAAAAATTCCGCGAGTAGAAAGGCGTGCTGCATATCGATGCAATCATCTGGGTGGCGCGCGATGGACACAAGGCCATCGTCATCGGCAAGAATGGCGAAGGACTCAAGACCGTCGGCCAGACCGCGCGTAAAGACATGGAACAGATGTTCGGCCACCCGGTGTTCCTGCAGACCTGGGTCAAAGTCAAGGAAGGCTGGATGGACGATGAACGGGCGATGCGCACACTGGGCTTCGATGAGCAGTGAGACGTAGGAGCGGGTTTTAAACCCGCCCCTACCCGCCAGCCATGTCGCGCATCATCCTCCAACCCGGGTTTATCCTGCACTCCCGCCCCTACCGGGATACCAGCGCCTTGTTGGAGGTGTTCACGCGCGAGTACGGGCGACTTGGTCTGGTGGCGCGTGGCGCGCGTGGCGCCAAGTCCAAGCTGCGCGGCGTGCTGCAACCGTTCCGACCCGTGCTGCTGTCCTGGTTGGGGCGCGGCGACCTGGGTACGCTGACCGATGCTGAGGCGCAGGGCGTTGCACTGACGCTTGGAGGACGCGCGCTGCTGAGCGGCTATTATCTCAATGAGCTGGTGCAGCGCCTGACGCACCGGCATGACCCGCATCCCACACTGTATGACGCCTATCAGGAGGCCCTGGTCGGCCTGAACGATGACATGCAGATGGAGCGCGTACTGCGTCTGTTCGAGAAGCGTCTGTTGCAGGAGCTGGGTTATGGCCTGGTGCTCGATCACGATGTGGCAAGCGGCGCACCGCTGATGGCGACGGCGTTGTATCACTACCAGTTGGAGCGCGGACCTGTATTATCTGAGACGGGTGTGTCTCATGGCCTGCTGCTGCACGGCAGCAGTCTGCTGTCGCTGGCTGGCGATGAGTTGCGTGACGAGTGCGGCCTGCGCGAGAGCAAGCGGCTGATGCGCGCCGTGCTCGCCTTATATCTAGGTGACAAGCCGCTCAAGAGCCGGGACCTGTTCCGCAGCATGACAGCAGCGCCGAGCGTGGCCGTGCCATGATCTACGGCATCGGCACCGATATCGTCCGTGTCGCGCGCATGCGCGAGAGCCTGGAGCGGCATGGCGAAAAATTCGCCCGTCGCATACTCACACCCGCGGAGTTCGAGGATTTTCAGCGCGACCCCCGCCCGGCGCATTTTCTCGCCAAACGCTTCGCCGCCAAAGAGGCCACGGCCAAGGCCTTGGGAACCGGTTTCTCCGCCGGTCTTTATCCGCGACAGATTGGCGTCACGCACGATGCCAATGGCAAACCCATGCTCGTCTACCTGGAGCGTGCCGCGGAACTGTGCCGCAGTCTCGGCATCAGCGCCAGTCACATCAGCATCGCCGACGAGGAGGATCACGCGGTTGCCTTTGTCGCCTTGCTCTGCGCGTAGTTGTAGCGAAGTAGGGCACGTTGTTTGTGCCCACGCGTGCGTGACCGGCATCGAATCCGCGTGGGCAAACGTAAACCGTTTGCCCACGCTACATTAGTCATGCCCGACATTCCGCAATGCAGTGTCGATGGCTGCGCACAGCGTGGCATATTGGGCGGGTATCACCTCTAGGGTCTGTTTCAGCAGCGCGCTCTCCAGAGCAGCTGCGCTGTCCTTGAGTTGCGGCACATTGCAATAACTCGCTGAGCCGTGCAGCCGATGCACTTGGCTTTGCAAGGCCAGCATATCGTTGGCAAGATAGGCCCGTTCCATGGTCTGACGCTGCGCCGGCAGCTCGGCCAGCAGCATGTCCAGCAGTTCATCCGCCAGGACGCGATTGTCGCTGGTGATGGTATTGCACAGCGCGCTGGGACATGCGTCCGAGACATTCACAGCTGCGTCACTAACCATTGCCGTGTCGGTCAGTCCGGGTACCCACTTGCATACCACGGCCAGAAGCTCGTGCTCATGGACCGGTTTGATCAGACAATCGTCGAGGCCGACGCTGAGCAGGCGGTCGCGTTCCTCGGACAGCGCATTGGCCGTCAGCGCGACGATGGGTGTGTGGCGCACGCCGTGTTCGCGGGCGCGGATCCGCTGCGCGGCCTGCACACCGCTCAGGATCGGCATGTTGATATCCATGAAGATCAGATCATAGTCACGCCCGGCGTTGAGGCTGCAGGCCATGCCGCCATCTTCGGCCTCCTCGACGCTGGCGCCATGGTAACTGAGCAATGTACTGACCAGTTTGCGGTTGATGGCGCTGTCGTCGGCGATAAGAATGCGCAATCCGGCTAGCGTGTGCGACTGATCCGTTGCTACGACAACCGTTCCCGGCGCGCAACAGAGCGGCGGCAGATTCGGGTCGAGCAGTCGTTTGAAGCATTCAGCGAGTTGCGTCAGGCGTACCGGTTTGCTGAGGCAGGCCTTCGCGCCGAGCTTGCACAGACGGTTGATCACAGTACGTTGCGTGGTATTGACCAGTATCAGTACCGGGCCGTTGTAAACACGGCGCAGCGGTGTGAGCAGGGCGTTGAACTTGTCCGGATCCAGTTCCTCACGCGACAGCCCCAAGACCAGTATCCGGTAAGGCGTCTGGGCATTGGCCGCGGCTTCAAGCAGCTGTTCCAGTAGTGCCGGTTCAGCGCATTCGCTGACAATCATGTTCGTGGCATTGAGCATGTGGCGCAAAGCCAGGCGTGCGCTGGGATGCGCTTCATAAACCATTATCCGGCTGCGGCTCAGCGCACTGAAAGGCTCCGGCAGCTGCTCCATTGCCGTGCTGTCCTTGCTGCAGCGCAGTGTGAACCAGAACGTCGCACCTTGTTCTTTCACGCTCTCGACCCCGATCTCTCCCTGCATGAGTTCGACCAGTTTTTTGCTGATGGCGAGGCCGAGGCCCGTGCCGCTGTAACGACGCGTTTCGGTGCTGTCGGCCTGCGAAAATGGTGCGAACAGGCGCTGCTGATCGGTAAGGCTCAGGCCGATGCCTGTGTCGGTCACGGCGACCTTGATCAGCGCAGAGTCGTCGCTGTCGTCTTCGAGCATGACGCGCACCACCACGCTGCCGGCGTCGGTGAACTTGATGGCGTTACCGACCAGGTTGGTCAGCACCTGGCGGATCCGCATCGGATCGCCGCGCAGTGTCAGCGGCACGTCACTGAAGATGAAATTGACGATCTCCAGTGATTTCTCGTAGGCCAATGGCGCGAGCAGTGTCAGTACTTCCTCGACGCTTTCGCGCAGGTCGAATGGACTCTCCTGGATGACCACTTTGCCGGATTCGATCTTGGAAAAATCCAGGATGTCATTGATGATGGCCAGCAGCATCGATGCCGATTTGTCGATGGTCTCGACGTACTCGCGCTGTTCCTCATCAAGTTGAGTCTTGCCCAGCAGGGTGGTGAAGCCGATCACGCCGTTCATCGGCGTGCGGATTTCATGGCTGATATTGGCCAGGAACTCCGATTTGGCCCGGTTCGCGACGATGGCGCGTTTGCGTGCCATGTCCAGTTCGACGTTTTGGATTTCCACCGCCTCCAGTGTCTCGCGCAACTCCGCCGTGGCCTGCTCGACCTGTTCCTGAAGTTCTCCCTGCGCTTCCTCCAAGGCATTGGCCATGGCGTTGATGCCTTGTTCCAGCACGCCAAGCTCACCGCCCGAGATGACGCGTACGCGCGTCTCCAGATGACCGGCTTCCAGTTTGCGCACGGCACCGGTCAGACCCAGTACCGGCTCGCTGACAGTGCGGCCGATGCGCAGGGCCAGAATCACGCTGATGACCAGCCCCAGCAGGGTCAGCAGCAGGCTGTTGATGATGACTTCCGCTTGCCGGACCGAGGTAGCGGAATGCGACATGCGTACTGTCACACGGCCCAGCAGATTGCCGGCGTCGGTTGTGTGTGGCGGCGGCGTCGCGAGTAGCGAGGTTTCATGCTGATCGTCCCAGGCGATGCTGGTCTGGTAAATCGGCGCGCTGAACAACAGCGCTGCGCCGTTATCCCGGTCTAACTCTACCTCTACCGCCGCCAGGGTGTCGCGCCGCTGCCGCGGCGCCGGCTGTCGTTCGGCATGGGCCAGGACTTTGTCCGTGGCATCGAAGAAAGACACGCTGCTGACATCGGCCTCGCTCAGCGCGGCCTTTGCCAGCCGGCTGAGGATTTCCTGATTGCCGGAAAATAAGCCGTATTCGGCGGCCGGTGCCAGTTGATTGGCAATGGCATGGCCGCGTTTCATCAGACCCTGTTCCAGGTCGTTGATGCGGGTGTTGATGAAGTAGACGTCTAAGAGCAGGGCGATGAACGCCACTGGCATGAGCGCCAGGAATAATGAACGACCTCTGATGCCCCAATTGTTCATTGCTGCGCTTGCTCCTGATGTGCCAATGCCTGCTGCAGATCAGTATCGTCCGGCAACTTCAGGCTCAAGGAACGACCAACCTGCCGATTCACAGCGACGTTATAGTAAGCCGGGTAGCGCGGCGCAGGGAGGGCCCATCCCGCATCGGTGCGGGCGGCGAGCGCCATTTCAGCGGCATCGCGTCCGATCTGCTCGGGTGTGGAATACACCGCGGCGAGTGCGCCGGCTTTGACATAGGCGGCGGAAAATCCAATGATCGGTACGGCATGGTGATAAGCGGTCAGCAACAATCCGGCGACCGTATAGCGGGTGAATACATCCGGGTCCGGCAAGGCCAACAGCAGTTGGCTGTCGTCGAGCACCTGATCCAGCGCTGCATTGGGATTGGTGCCCGCTGTCACGTGCTGTGTTATCAGACTGATACCCGACTGCTGTGCGGCGCTGCGCAAGTCCCTGTCCGAGTCCTGAGAAGTTGGGCCGTACAACACCGCAAGATGGCGCAGGTCCGGAACGATCAGCCGGCACAGGTTCAATTGCCGTTTGAAGGGCTGGTCGATATACAGCGCGGTGTGCAACCGCCGCTCGGTGTGCGTGGTGTCCGCAGGGTACAACTCTTCATAACGCAGTCGCGGGATCAGCACGTGCAACACCGGCGTATCGTGAGCGACGGCCTGAGCCCGTTGCGCGGCGCGGCTGCCGACGGCGACGATCAAACCCGGCCGTTGTGCGCCATCCGGCAATGTGCCTGCGCCAAGGGCATCCACATCGAGCTGACGTACGCTGGGCCGTGATGCACCAGCCGTCGCGATACGCTGCATGAAGGCGTCGGCCAGTTGCGCGTGGTCGCCGTTGTCGCGCTGCGTCAGCAGCAGGATGGTGTCGGCGTCAGCCGCGGCGGTCGTGCCCGCCAGCAGCAGCGCCAACATCAATGCCACGTGGCGCCATAGACGCATCATCGCGGATCGACCAACCACGCAGGTGTTCCACTGACTGGGATGAGTTCGCGCGCGACAGGTCAACCGTCTGGCGCTCATCACCGCACGAATGTGTCCATGATCCCGCATATGGTGTCTTACAATTCCTTGTCCGTCCTGCCGAGCTTCCTGCGTACCCGGATGTGCGCTTACGTTGCAGTCCTGTTCTCAGGGCAATTCCCAACCCAGTTCGATGAAGGCGCGGGTATCGAACAGGTTCGATGGACCGAATGACGTGCCCCGCGCGTCGTATAGAAAATCCTGGTAGCTGTGCATCATGTTCTGCACCACCAGGGCCACCTGGAACTTGTCTGAGGCGAATTTGAAATTGCGCGCCAGGCGCATGTCCAGGCGCTTCTGAACGTCGGTGTGGTTGCCGGAGCCCATGTATTCCATATTGCCAAGCTGGTAGTAGATCAGGCTGCCGAGCAAGTCGGCCGGCAATTTCTGTATCAGCATCAGATGCAGGTTGTTTGTGGGCGTGCTGGGTACCGCGCCGCGTTTGCTGCCCTTGTCGGTGATGCGCGTATAGGCATAGCCGGCGATGATGCGAGTGCCAGCACCGATGCGCTGATCGAGCTGGAATTCGAGGCCCTTGATGGTGGCGCGACTGACGTTGTGGAAAAACTGGTAATTGTAATCGACATTATCCATGGCGACATCACATGCGGGCGCGATATGGGTAACCTGCGCTTGCTGGCTCTCGACTTCGGAACAGACCTTGTCCGACTTGATCAGGTCGCGCAGCTTGTCGTGATAAATCTTGATGTCGAACGACGTACCGCGCTCCGGCCAATTGAACAGATAGCCGATCTCGCGCGAGAAGATGCGTTCAGGATGCAGCGAATCGTTGGTGAGGAATTGCTGGTCTGTGAGTGGACCAAAAGGTGAATCAAAAGTGAATTTGAAATTGCCCTGGTCTTCCCACAAGGTCGGCGAACGCGTCGCCGTGGCGAATACTCCGCGCAATGTCTGGTGTTCTGTGAGGTGATAATTCGCTGCGAGCCGCGGCGCTATGGTCGAGCCCGTGATGTCATTGTTCTCCAGCATCGCGCCCATATTGGTGACGAACGACGGCCGGATGTGCCATTCGAAATTGCCGAACAGGCGGTACAGATTGCTATGCAGTGTGGCGTTGGTGCTGAAGTAAGTCGGTGCTCTGACCTGATCCTGGCGCGCGCTCGCGCCCCATACCACGCGCATATCGGCGCCAGGCATCAGCGTATGTTGGAATTCCAGGTCGTAACGCTCCGCTCTGATATCGAGGAGGAGCGGCAACGGCGGTAAAATGAACCCGCCTCCCATGTCGACGGGCAGCGTCAGGAAGTCTTCGTCGTTATCGTGATAGTTGTGATAGAACTGTACGCTGTATTCCTGCGCCGGACCGGCCACATGCTGCCAGCGCAACTGCTCGAAATGCGTACTGACGCCTTTGTTGTGCTGCGGGTCGAAGGGGTCGTTGTTGTAGCTGCTCTGTCGCGGCCCGCCGCTGATACCGAATTGCGCCTCCAGATTGTCGCGCACGCCCAATTGATACTCCGCGCGACCGTTCAACAGGCGCGTCTGCTGGGTGTCGTAGCGGTGGTTGAAACCGTCGTCCTCCCGAAAGCCCGCAGTCAAGTGGTAGGTCAGCGCCTGCGAGCCGGCGCCGAAGCGCAGCGTGCCGTCGTGGACGCGGTGTTGGCCGTTGGCCGCGTGCAGTTGTGTACCTTTATCCTCGCTGGCGTGCCGGGTAGTGATGCTGATCACGCCGAGGAAGGAATTGGAGCCGTAGCTGGCGCTGTCGGAACCGCGGATCACCTCGATGCGGTCGATGTCGTCGATAGTCAACGGCAGATCGTTCCAGGCCACGCCGCCGATCGAGGGCAGATACATCGAGCGGCCGTCGATCAGCACCTGCATGCGCCGGGAATATTCGTCGGCGAAGCCGTGATAGGCCACGCTCGGCGTGTAGCCGTTGAAATAGGCGACCGTAAAGCCTGGCACCAAGCGGAACAGATCGGCGATCTGGCGTGCACCCGAGGCCTCGATCATTTCGCGATCGATCACGGTGACCGAGGCGGGTGCCTCGGTCACCGGCTGCGCGAGACGCGCGGGGGAGAGGACCACCGGGATGTCCTCGAGATAGGCCTCTTCGGTGAGGCCGTCCTGGGTGTTGGCGTGCGCCGGAGCGACGGTCACCAGTGCCGCGGCGAGCAGCAGAACTCGCCTGATCGGATGCTGCCGCACGGCCATGTGAACAAGGTGGAGGGCGTGGGCGGAGGAATACCGAATCTTCATACCTGCACCTCGATGTTGTGTTCGTTATGGCGGCCGCACATCTCCGCTCAGCCCATCTTACCCGAGCCGTCTCCGCCCTGGCCACACCGGCGCGCGCTATTTCCGCTTCAGTTCCCGGGACCCGGTGCGTTAGACTTAGGCACATGGACTTCCCCACAATCGAAGCCTTTGTCGGCAATACCCCGCTGGTGCGTCTGCAGCGTCTGCCCGGTGCCACCTCCAACGCGGTCCTGGTCAAGCTGGAGGGTAACAACCCCGCCGGATCGGTCAAGGACCGCCCGGCGCTGTCCATGATTCGGCAGGCCGAGGCGCGCGGCGAGATCAAGCCCGGCGACACGCTGATCGAGGCCACCAGCGGCAACACCGGTATCGCCCTGGCCATGGCCGCGGCCATCAAGGGTTATCACCTGGTGCTGATCATGCCCGAGCACATGAGCATGGAGCGGCGCTCGGTGATGAAGGCGTTCGGCGCCGACATCATCCTGGTCAGCAAGGAGGCCAGCATGGAAGGGGCGCGCGACCTCGCCCAGCAGATGCAGGATAAAGGTCAGGGCAAGGTGCTCGATCAGTTCGCCAACCCGGACAACCCGCGCGCGCATTATCTGGGCACTGGCCCGGAGATCTGGCGCGACACACAAGGCCGCATCACACACTTCGTCAGTTCCATGGGCACCACCGGCACCATCATGGGTACCTCGCAGTATCTTAAGGAACAGAATCCCGCCATCCAGATCGTCGGCGTTCAGCCCACCGAAGGTTCCAGCATCCCCGGCATCCGCCGCTGGCCGGAAGCGTATCTTCCGAGAATCTATAATGCGCAGCGCGTCGACCGCATCATGGACGTCAGTCAGCGGGCCGCCGAGGAGACGACGCGTGCCCTGGCGGCGCGCGAGGGCATCTTCGCCGGCATCTCCTCGGGCGGCGCCGTGGCCGCGGCCTTGCAATTGTCCAGCGAACTGCGCGACGCCGTGATCGTTGTCATCATCTGCGACCGCGGCGATCGTTATCTGTCTACCGGCGTATTCCCCGATCATTGACCGGGCCACCCTGATGCGACTGCCGTGCGGGCTGTTGCTCAGCGCCTTGCTGATCGCGCCGCGACTGACCGCTGTCGAAGGCCTCGAACTGCATCTCGATACACTCGCCGGCACGGGTTGGCAGGCACGGAACATCACTCTGCAGCTCGACATGCTGGACGCCGCAAACGCTCGCCTGCACATCGCGATCGGCCAACTCGATCTGCCCGAACCGCTTGGCACGATCAAAGACCTGCAACTCGACTGCGCATCGCTGCAACTGCGCGATGACGAAGTGAATTGCGTGCAGGCACAACTGCGCCTCACATCATCCTGGCTCGATCGTGATCACAGCACGGTTGCGTTTTCCTATCGTCCTGTCGAACGCGCCGTCAAGCTGGCGGTGCGCGACGCCCGCCTCGCCTCTGGAAGCGTGACGTTCACGGCGCGCAGCGACGCCAGCGGCTGGCAGATTGATTACGACCTCGTCGGCATCGACCTCGCGCGCTTGCCGCCGTATTTCAAACGACTGGCGGGACTGACAGCGGCGAGTGGCCGCGCCAGTTTGCGCGGCAGCCTCAGCGGCGCGAACACCAAACCTGACGCCTTCAGCGTCCAAGCAAAATTACAGACACTGGCCTTCGCCACGCCGGACGGCGCCACCGCCGCCGAGGCGCTCAATGTGCAGGGTGCCGCCAACGGTCAACGTCACGGCGGTGACTGGCAAGTGCAAAGCAATCTCACACTGCACGATGGCACGCTGTGCATCAAGACCTGCTGGGAACTGCCGGCCGATCCCTTGGCGCTGGATGCCAAGGCCAACTGGTCGGAGGTCGCTCAGCGTCTTGATGTCAGGCATCTGCATTTCCGCCAGACCAGTCTCGGCCAGGGCGAGGCGACTGTGCAGCTGACGCTGGGAAAGACGCCGCTGCTGAATGCCTTCACACTGCATCTCGCGCCGACCCGTTGGGAGCGACTTTATGCGACTTACCTGCAACCGCTGCTGATCGGCACCGCCTTGGAGGCGG